>JBAVPF010000181.1:0-6038 GCA_049692815.1 Acidimicrobiia bacterium | reverse complement strand
ACTCGCACCGTCTGCTCATACTGCGGTGTCGGGTGCAACCTCGACATGCACACCCAGGACGGGCGGATAGTCGACGTCACCTCGCCGCTGGACCACGCCGTCACACTGGGCAACCTCTGCATCAAGGGCCGATTCGGATGGATGTACGTGTATTCGGGAGAGGAGTCCGATGGGTGAGCGGCCCGGCCGAAGGCCGTAAGGACACGCGTCGCCCCCCAATCATCATGCCTGAGGCCGTCACCGCACGAACCGTCATTCAGGTCAGAGACGATGTCGAATCCGTCGAGGACACCCTGGTCGTGGAGGAGCCTCTCGAGATCAGGTTGAACGGGACCTCGTTGGCCGTCGTGATGAGGACCCCCGGCAGCGATGGGGATCTCGCTCTCGGCTTCGCCATCACCGAAGGCATCGTCGACACTCCCCGGTCTGTCGAGCGGGTGATCGACCTGGGCGAGGGGCGTCTCGATATCGAGACCGTCGCCGGGTTGACCGTCGATCCGTCCCGTTTCCAACGGAACTTCTACAGCACCAGCTCGTGTGGGGTGTGCGGCAAGGCATCGATCGACGCCATTCGTGTGACCGGAGCTCGGCCGCCCCGGGGCCCGGTGATCGCAGCCGACGTCATCGCGGCCCTCCCCGCCACGCTGGTTCAGCGCCAGGCCGCCTTTCGATCCACCGGGGGCCTACATGCTGCCGCAGCCTTCGATCCGGGTGGCGAGCTGGTCGTCGTGCGCGAGGACGTGGGAAGACACAACGCCGTGGACAAGGTCGTGGGGAATCTGGCATCCGAGGGGTGGCCCCTGCCTCCGCTGGGGCTCCTCGTCTCGGGCCGTGTCTCGTTCGAGATCACCCAGAAGGCGGCCGTAGCCGGCATATCAATCATCTGCGGGATCTCCGCCGCGTCGTCCCTGGCCGTAGACCTGGCCGAGGAGTTCGGCATGACTGTCGTGGGATTCCTTCGAGAAGGCGGGTTCACCGTCTACACCGGCGGAGATCGGATAGACACCTCGGGTCGGTGAGCCCGGTCCTACGATCCCGCCGACCATGACCGACGACGCGACCCTTTCAACCACGACGCGAAGCGCGGTCGCCGCCGTCTGGGCACTCTTTGCCGCCTTGGCCCTGCTGATGATGGGCAACGGCCTCCTCGGTGTGGTGATCGGGGTGCGATCCGAGTTGGAGGCCTTCAGCACCACAGTCACCGGGCTGATCCTGGCCTCCTACTTCGCCGGGTTCCTGGTCGGGTCGCAGATCACGCCCCGGATCATGGCTCGGGTAGGGCACATAAGGGTCTTCGCCGGCCTCTCCTCGTTGGTGGCCACATCGGCCCTCGTTCATGCTCTGACCTTCTCACCTCTGTCGTGGATTGCTCTGCGCTTCACTTTCGGTTGGGCCATGGCCGGCCTCTATGTGGTCGTCGAGAGCTGGCTCAACGAGATGGTGTCCAACGAGAATCGGGGACGGCTGATGGGTGTCTACATGGCCGTAGCCATGGGCGGGTTGGCGGTGGGACAGCTCCTGATCGGCATTGGGAACCCTCTCGAGCCAACCCTCTTCATAATCGCCGGAGGCCTCATGACTCTCGCCGTGGCCCCGGTTTCGCTGTCCGTGATCGAGGCGCCAGTCTTCGAGCTCCCAGCGCGGGTGAGCCCGTTTCAACTGTGGGCAGTGGCCCCATTGGGTGTGGTCACCGCAATCGGTTCCGGCACCGCCAACGGCGCGCTGATCGCGATGAGTGGCGTATACGCCACTCAGGTCGGCCTCTCCACCGCGGCAACAGGAGCCTTCGTCGCCGCCGCCGCGCTCGGCTCGGTTGTCTTTCAATGGCCTGTTGGCCACATGTCCGATTCCCTCGGCCGACGCCGATCCATTCTCCTGGTAACGACGGCCGCCGCAGTCGTCGCGGCTCTGAGCCCCTTTCTCCACACCGCAGGCTGGCAGGCGATCGGCGCCATGTTCTTGCTCGGAGGCCTCTCCTATCCCATGTACTCCCTGGCTCTGAGCCACGTCGTCGATGTCCTCCCACCCGGTCAAGCGGTTCGCGGGAGCATGTCCGTGGTGTTCCTCAATGGGGTGGGGGCCATCATGGGTCCATTGGCAGCATCGATCACCATGGACTTGAGCGGTCCCCAAGGGTTCTTCTGGACGATCGCGCTGGTCCATGCCCTGATCGGGATCTATGCCCTGGCCCGGCTTGCACGTCGGCCCAGGATCGAGGAGCTCACCCCCGAGCCGTGGCTGGCGGTGCCCGCTCGTTCCACCTTCGTCCTCTGGCGCCGTCGCGGTTCAGGACCTTCGACCCTATCGGAGAGAGACCAGACCTGATTTAATCAGTGACTGGACAAGGCCTATGAGGCAAAGGGAGAGCCGGGAGTCTTTCTGGCTGAGAGGTCGGCAAGAGGAGCCGACGATCCCAGACCGAACGGGTAGTGACCGTAAGGGATGCGCTTTGTGGGCCTTGTCTTTCGTGCACTTGCGGCTGACCTACCCGAGCTGGTGCGGAGCCCCCCTCGGGTGGGGCCCACAACGGGAAGATGCGGGTAGATGCAGATCACAGTGGAATCCGCGCCCGATCGTGCCTGGCACGCAGAGACGTGGCAGGAGGTCGTGGCCTCACTCGGATCGGATGCCAGCGTTGGACTCCATCCGGAGGAGGCGTTCGCCCGTCTGGCCCGATACGGGCTCAACGAGATCCAGCGTGCCCGGCGCTGGCCCCGGCTGCGGAGGCTGGGACGGCAGTTCACAGACCTCCTCGTCTGGCTTCTCCTCATCGCGGCTGCGGCGAGCGGCTTCATCCTCGGAGCCTGGGTGGATGCCTTTGCTGTCGCCGGCATCGTGGTCCTCAACGCCGCGCTCGGTTACGTACAGGAGTCGCGTGCCGACACGGCTCTGGAGCATCTGGAGAGTGTTCAGTCACCGACGGCCAGATTGGTGAGGGACGGCAAGCACGTCGAAGTGCCGGCGCGGGAGGTGGTGCCCGGGGATCTGATGATCGTCGAAGCGGGGGACGTCCTCGCTGCCGACGCCCGGATCGTCGAGAACGTGCGCATGGAGGTCGCCGAGGCTTCCCTCACCGGCGAGTCGATGCCCGTGGAGAAGACCATCGACCCCGTGCTGGGTGAAGCGGCGGTGGCCGACCGAAGCTCGATGCTCTTCTCGGGCACGACCGTCGTCCGGGGCCGGGGACGTGCCGTGGTGACTGCCACCGGAGCGGCTACCGAGGTCGGATCGATAGCCGCTTCGGTGGCCGACGCGCCGCCACCAACGCCACTCCAGGTCGAGCTGGAGCGTATCGGTCGGCGACTGGCCCTGGTTGCTTTGGTAGCCGGTGTCCTCGTCTTCGGTGCGGGCCTTTTTCGCAGCTACCCGCTGGAGACGATGATCCTCACCGCCGTGGCAATGGCCGTGGCCGCAATACCGGAGGGTCTCCCCGCAGTGGTGACGGTCACGCTTGCCGGTGGGCTGCGACGCATGGCGGATCGGGGGGCAATCGTCCGTCGGCTGCCCGCGGTGGAGGCCCTGGGCGCCGTCGACGTCATCTGCACCGACAAGACGGGCACTCTCACCCGGGGAGTCCTGTCCGTGGTGCGCGTCTCGACGCCCGGACCGCCGACCGACGAGGCCCGACCCGACGGGTGCGACACGGCCCGGGAGCGTCTACTGGAGACGGCGGCCCTCTGCAACGACGCCCGCTACACCGATGCCGGGTATGTCGGGGACCCGGTGGAGGTTGCCCTGATGGAGGCGGCGATCGGCAGGGGGATCGACCCGGAGAGACTCCATGCTGAGTGTCCCCGCGTCGACGAGGCGGGGTTCGACGCCCGCAGGAAGCGGATGTCGACCTTGAACCGCTCCGAGGACGGGTTGTCCCTCAATGTCAAAGGCGCCCCCGAGGTGATTCTCTCTCGTTCCAGCCGGGTACTCGACGATCACGGCATCCGTCCCATCGACATCAGGCAACGCTCGCTGATCCAGGATGAGGCGGAGAGCATGGCCCGGGAGGGCCTCCGCACCCTCGCCGTCGCCTTCAGGCCTGTCGACGATCGTCCCGACGACCCTATCGACGCCGAGCAGGATCTGATCTTTCTCGGGTTGGTGGGTCTGAGTGACGAGCTGAGACCCGAAGTCCCCAGCTCTGTCGACGGAGCGGCCCGCGCCGGGGTCAGGACGGTCATGGTCACCGGCGATCACCTGATCACCGCATGTTCCGTGGCGGCGGGAGTCGGGATCGAAGGGCGCGCCATGCACGGGTCGGAGTTGCGTTCCATCTCGGACGAGGACCTGACGAGCGAGATCGGTGATTACGCGGTGTTCGCCCGCGTCGACCCGGTCGACAAGGTGAAGATCGTCCATGCCTGGCGGAACGCGGGCTCGACGGTGGCGATGACCGGGGATGGGGTCAATGACGCCCCGGCCCTCAACTCGGCGGACATCGGGGTCGCCATGGGCTCGGGGACGGACGTGTCGAGGGAATCGGCCGCGTTGGTGCTCACCGACGACAATTACGCGACGATCGTCAACGCGATTGCCGAGGGGCGGAGGATCTTCCACAACCTCCGCAACGTCGTGCACTACCTGCTGTCGGCGAACACCTCCGAGGTGCTCTACATGATCATCGGCTTCGTCTTCTTCGGGTATCTCGGCGAGCCCCTGGTCGCGGTGCAGCTGCTCTGGATCAATCTCCTATCCGACGCCCTGCCTGCCCTCGCCCTGGGCATGGACATTCCTACCCGGGACTTGATGAAGGACGCCCCCGGAACGGGCCGGGACATCCTCAGCAGCAGGAACATCGCCGTTCTCCTCGCCCAGGGTGCCACCCTGGCGGCCGCCTCGCTCGTCGTGCTGCTCATCGGGCACTACGGCATGAAGCTCGCCTACCCAGAGGTGCGCACCATGGTGTTCACGACACTCGTCGTCTCCCAACTGGTCCATGCGGTGAACGTGCGGGCCAGCGATCGCCAGGTGTCGTGGCCGCGAGCTCCCCTCCTGGGGGCCATCGTCATCTCCTTCGTTCTCCAGCTCGCCATCCTCTACACGGGCTTCGGTCAGACGACCTTCAAGACAGTCCCGCTGTCGGCCGGAGGGCTTGCCCTGGTGACTGTTGTCTCTGCGTTGTCGATGGTGGCGGTGCGGTTGCTCACCAGGGCCCTGCGGGTGAGGTCCTGAGAGGTGGAAGGGGCGACGGTGTCGACGGCTCGACTGGTCCTGGCCGCAGTATCGGTGGCAGGAGGTTTCCTGGCGGCCGTCGTGGCCAGCCGCCGCGCGGTGGCCAGCACCGAAGAGCTGGCGGCCGGCACTCGAATGCCCAGATTCGTGATCGGGTTCACCCTGCTCGCCATCGGCACCGACCTGCCCGAGATAGCCAACTCGATCGCATCGTCCATCACCGGCCACGGAGACCTCAACGTGGGCGATTCGGTTGGGTCGACGGCCACGCAGGCGACGCTTGTGCTCGGGCTCCTCCCCATCGTGGCTGCCACGTCGTTCGTGATATCGAGACGCCGTTTCCTGAGCGTCGGCGCGTCGACCGTTGCCGCGCTCTTGCTGGGCGTCGTGCTCATGCTCGACGGGCACTTGTCGCGGCTGGATGCGGTGCTTCTCCTCGGCGCCTGGGCGCTCGGCAGTTTGCTCACATTCTCCAAGGCTCCCCCCGGCACACAGCTAGACCTGCCTCTGGCGGCTCGTCGGAAACTGACCAAGATCGGCATCGTGGTGCTGTCCTTGGCCGTGGTGGCCAGCGGTGCCCTGTCTGCGGTGTGGGGGATGACGGTCCTCGCCGAGGCGATGTCCGTGCCCGAGTATGTGATCGCATTCTTCGGCGCATCGATCGGAACCTCGCTGCCCGAGTTGATCGTGGAGTTCACCGCGGTACGGCGAGGCCAGTCCGAGCTCGCCATCGGTGATGCGTTGGGGTCCAGTTTCGTGGATGCCACGCTGTCCATAGGGATCGGCCCCCTGATCGCCCCGGTGGCGGTCACTGCCGGCCTGGCGGTGCGCGGGTCGCTGGTTGCCGCGGTGGCGGTCGTGATCGTGATCTC
>JBAVPF010000180.1:0-2348 GCA_049692815.1 Acidimicrobiia bacterium | reverse complement strand
CCTTCTGGGTCCTCGGGTTCTCACGGAGGCGATCGAAGATGGTGCGGGCAACGCTCTTCTGCTTGAGGTCTCTCCTGATGACACCCACCAGGGCGATGCCGAAGCCGGCGACGATGATCCCGCTCATCACGGCGGTGTGACCCCAGTCGACGCCGTTGACCACGGGGCTGCTGCCACTGAAGTAGTACCAGGGAAAGATCTTGGCCCAGCCCGTCAGGCTCTCGATGAGCGGAAAGATCGACGCTCCCAGGTAGCCGACGAGCATCACAGCCACGGCCGCTCCCGAGCCGAGACTCCGATTGCCGGTCCAGGTGGCGACCGCCATGGCGAGAAAGCCGTAGACGAGTGCGTTCAGGAACAGGGCGATGATCACGGCGGTCACATCGATCCCGGTCATGTCCACTCCGAGCCACTCAGGCACGACGAGGGCGAATCCCCACATGATGAGAGCCCCGACCGCCACGAGGAAGACGAGTGACGCGGCCTTCGAGATGAGGACACCGGTCCTGCTCACCGGGTTCCCGAGAAGAAGCCCGAAGGTCCCGTCCCGTTCCTCCCCCGCGATGGAATACGCCCCCATGCTTATGGCCAGGCCGGCGAGAGTGAACGCCCCCATCAAGTTGTACATCGCGCCCACGGCTATCCCGGCGACGTCGCCGGTGGATGGGATGCCCATCAGCTCGAGAATCGCCTGGGGCATGTTCTCGTAGTAGAAGCTGATGTCGATATCGCGGTAGACGGCCATGCCGAACCAGAGGATGATGCCGATGCTGACCGCGCCGATCAGCATGGAGATCGTCCGGTCGCGGACGGTCTTGGTGAAGACGTTGGCGAACATCAGACCCCGGCCCCGTCATCGCGGGGGGTTTGAGGGGGGTCGCCCTCCCTCACACCATCGCGGGGGGTTTGAGGGGGGTCGCCCAACCTCGCACCATCGCGGTAGTACTCGAGGAAGATCTCCTCGAGGTCGGCTTCCTGGGTGGTGACGTCGACGAGTGTGTAGTGCTCGGTCGCGGTGCGCAGAAGCGTGTCCATCTGACCGTCGAAAGACATGGTGGCGTGATGACTTGCCACCTCGACGTCGCGCACGCCGGGGACCGCCTCGAACACAGACCTCTCCACCGGACGGTCGAATTGGAGCTCCACCGTCCGGATCGCCTTGGAGCGGAGATCGTCGACGTACTCGACGTCGACGAGATGGCCGGTGCGGATGATCCCGACGCGGTCGGCGACCCGCTGCACCTCGGAGAGAGTGTGGCTGGAGAGGAACACCGCCCGCCCTTCCTCGGCGACCTCACGCATCATCGCCTGGAACTCGCGCTGCATCAGCGGGTCGAGACCAGTGCTGGGCTCGTCCATGATCAGGACGCTGGGGCGATTCATGAAGGTGAGGATCAGACCCACCTTCTGCCGGTTGCCCGAAGAGAGGTCTCCCACCTTCTTGCCCAGGTCGGCCTGGAGCCGCTCGGCGAGAGCCCCCACGTACTTCCAGTCCACCCCACCACGCAGGTTGGAGAAGTAGGTGATCATGTCCCGGCCGGTCAGATTGGGGTACATGGACAGGTCCGACGGGAGGTAGCCGATGTGATTGCGGATCTCGACGGCGTCCTCGTGGGAGTCGAGCCCGAGGATGAAGGCCTTCCCGGCGGTGGGGTGGATCAGATCGAGGATCGTGCGGATCATCGTCGTCTTGCCGGCCCCGTTGGGACCGAGGAAGCCGAACACCTCACCCAGCTTCACCTCGAGATCGAGATCGACGAGAGCCTTGACGTCGCCGTAGTGCTTGGTGAGGCCTTCGGTGCGTATGGCCGGCTCGTGGTTCATCTCTGCTTCTCCTTCTTCATCTGGTCGACGAGGTCCTCCATCAGCGAGGGCCACCGTTCCAGCAGGAAGTCCGCGATGAAGCCTATGTCCTCGACCCGCTCAGGCCTGATCGTGGGACGGACCGCGGCCCCGATTCTCGCCATCTCCTGCCATTGCTTCAGCTGATCGATCTCCGACCACATGAGCCCGACCCAAACGTCCGACTTCAACTGGAAGTAGGAGGCGCGGTCACCAGCGAAGGTGATGCGGTCCACGAGGCCCAGGTTCTCCATGAACCTGATCTGGGTCGACACCGAACCGGCGCTGATGTGCAGCGACTCGGCGAGCTCCGTCGAGGATTGGTACGGGGGGTCGCAGATCATCAGCCAGCCCAGTATGCGGCCGGATGTCCGGCTGCCGGTGCCCGACTCCCACCAGCGACCCACTCGCTCGATGAACTCGTCCTGGGCACGAGTCGGCTTCATAAGTTTCAGAACTTACTGAAAGCTTTGAGATCTCGTCAAACCGCAAAGAGAAGACGGGCC
>JBAVPF010000179.1:0-1584 GCA_049692815.1 Acidimicrobiia bacterium | reverse complement strand
CCCCACAGCTCTCCAATGCGAGGGCGACCTTGGCGAAGCCTTCTACTTGGTTGGCGACGGCAGATCCCCACACCGGCACACCGAGACTTCCCAGTCGCGGGGTCATCGTCTCGACCCACCGGTCGATCCCTGGGTTCTGGATGCCTATGCCGTTGAGCATCCCCGCGGTCGTGGGTGCCAGTCTCGGAGCCGGTCTGCCCTCCCACGGCTCCGGGGAGACGGACTTGGCGACTGCGGCCCCGTAGCAGGACACGTCGGCGACGTCAGCCCACTCCCAGACCGAGCCCACGGTGCCCGAGGCGGCGATGAGTGGCGAGCGAAGCTGGAGCGGGCCGAGTCGGGCCCTCAGACTCGCCGGTGCCATTCCTGAAGACTGCGCGGCTTGTTGATGGCCCCGGGGCCGGCACGAAGGCTCCGGGCCACTGCCAAGCCTCCCTGTACGGTCGTCACGCAGGGAATCGAGTTGCGGCGGGCGATCTGGCGAATGCTCATGCCGTCGGAGCGTGCCCGCCCGCCACGAGGAGTGTTGACGACCAGTTGAATCTCGCCATTCCCGAGCCTCTCCCCGATATCGCGGGGCCCCTCGCCGATCTTGTTGACGGTCTCCGCCGCGATCGCGTGGTAATCCAGGAATCGGGCCGTGCCCTTTGTGGCGACCAGCTCGAAGCCGAGCATGGTGAATGCCTGGGCGACGGCGAGGCCGACGGGCTTGTCCCGGTCGGCGAAGGAGAGAAAGACCCTGCCCCGGTCGGAGAGGACGTTCCCCGCCGCCAGGAGCGCCTTTCCGTAGGCGACGCCGACATCGGGGCCTATACCCATGACCTCCCCGGTGGACTTCATCTCGGGGCCGAGGATGGCGTCCTCCTCGGGGAAGCGATTCCAGGGAAGGACGGCGTCTTTGACGGCGACGAAGCTGCGGTCCTCCACCGGATCGACCACGTGACCGTTGGCGCGGAGCTCTTCCAGCGTCGCCCCCATCATGACCCTGGCAGCGATGTTCGCCAGGGACACGGCCTTCGACTTGGAGATGAACGGGACGGTGCGGCTTGCACGGGGGTTGGCCTCGAGGACGTAGACCTCGTCGCCCTTCACCGCGAACTGGATGTTGATGAGCCCCCTCACCTCCAGGGCGCGCGCCAGCTCGTTGGTCCCCCTGAGGATCTCTTTCATCGCCTCGTCGGAGATCGTCGGTGGCGGGGTGACACATCCCGAGTCGCCGGAGTGGACCCCGGCCTCCTCGACGTGCTCCATCACACCTCCGACCAGCAGCTCCTTGCCGTCGAACACGGCATCGACGTCCACCTCGACCGCCGATTCCAGGAACCGGTCGATGAGTATCGGGTTGGCTGTGACCTCGGGGTCACCCTCCCCGTAGATCTCCCGGACGTACTCCCCGAGCTCCTCGAGGCTGTACACGACACGCATCCTGCGCCCACCCAGGACGAATGAGGGCCGGACGACCACCGGAAGGCCGATCTGGTCCACCACCTCCTGGGCAGCGGCGGCCGACATGGCGGTGCCCGCGGCCGGTTGGCTGAGGCCGAGGTTGCGGCATATCTCGGCGAACTGCTCGCGATCCTCGGC
>JBAVPF010000178.1:0-5432 GCA_049692815.1 Acidimicrobiia bacterium | reverse complement strand
GCCGATGACCATCCTTGCCCCCAAGACCGAGGAGCTGTGCACCCAGAGCACGTGGGACTTCAGTGATCTCGAGGCCTTCTTCATAAACACGACGCTGAAAGTGTCCCCGGAGATGTCACACACCCAGGGGCTCATCGACATCTCTGCGGAGATCATGCGTCGCCAGGGGGTGAGCGTCGACATGATCCGGGCCGTAGATCACGACATCGCCAGCGGGGTGTGGCCCGACATGACCGAGCACGGCTGGGAGAGCGACGAATGGCCTGAGATATTCGAGAGAGTGATGACCGCCGACATCCTGGTGCTGGGGACACCGATCTGGCTCGGAGAGAAGTCGTCGGTGTGCACGATGATCATCGAGCGGCTCTATGGGAACTCTCACATCCTCAACGAGCACGGACAGTACGCCTACTACGGAAAGACCGGCGGATGCCTGGTCACCGGGAACGAGGACGGGATCAAGCACTGCTCGATGAACATCCTCTACTCACTCCAACACCTCGGCTACGTGATCCCGCCACAGGCCGACGCCGGGTGGATCGGTGAGGCGGGGCCCGGGCCCTCCTATCTCGACGAGGGGTCGGGTGGCCGGGAGAACGACTTCACCAATCGCAACACCACCTTCATGACCTGGAACCTGCTCCACCTGGCGCGCATGCTCAAGGACGCCGGCGGCATGCCGGTGCACGGCAACCAGCGCTCCGAGTGGGACGCCGGCTGCCGGTTCGACTTCCCCAACCCCGAATATCGGTGAGCCAGTACTTGGTACTGAGTACTGAGTACTGAGTACGTACCAGGTACCAAGTACCCAGTACCCGATACTCTCTGCTGAATGCGGTTGGGGATCGACATGGATGGGGTTGTGGCCAACTTCACCAACGGTTGGATGACCTTCTACAACCGCCAGTTCGGAACCAACCTGAACTACGCAAACTCGGTCATGTGGAACGACGTGATCGAGCTCACCCATTTCGCGGACATCGACGAGTTCTGGGATTGGGCCTCCGATCTGGACGGAAAGTCGATCTTCTGGCATCTGGAGGCATACCCCGGTGCGATCGAGGCGTTGCAGGCACTCGCCGACGCCGGGCATCAGATCATCGTCCTCACCACCAAGCCGTCGTTCGCGATCGAGGACACCTTCGATTGGATCACCAGGCACGATCTCCCCGCCACCGAGATCCACATCCTCGAGGACAAGTGGAGCGTGGAATGCGCCGTCTACCTCGACGACAACCCCGATCTCCTCCCCCGTCTCGTGGAGGAGAGGCCAGAGTCGACCGTGTGCCGCTACGTACGCCCATGGAACGTTCCGGTCGCGGGCACGGTCGACGTCAATGACTTCGTCGAATTTCGCGACGTCGTGCAACGACTGGCGTCCCGGTGACCTTTGCCTCTAGCCTCCCAGGGATCTCCGATCCACCCTGGGAAGCGGGCGCACTACAAGACCCGGATGGGTGTTCGGAGCACCCCTGGGATAACAAGGAGAAGATATGAGGCAAAAAGCCCTATGGGCTTTGGTCGCAGTCCTGGCCATGGTGATCGCGGCGTGTAGTCCTTCCGGCAGTGAGGAGACCACCACGACCGAGGGACCGGCCGCCACCACCACCGAGGCCCCGGCAGCAACCACAACTACCGAGGTCATGGAACCGGAGCTCGGGTCGGCGGAGCGGCCGATACAGGTCCTTTTCGTGCCATCGGTCGATGCCCAGGTCATCGTGTCAGGTGGTGAGATCATGGACGAGGCTCTCACCGCGGCGACCGGGCTCGAGTTCGAGGTGAGCGTTCCCACGTCGTATGCGGCCACCATCGAAGAGATGTGCGCTGCACCGGCAGACACCATGGGATTCATCCCTGGGTTCGGATACGTGCTGGCTTCGAATCTCTGTGGCGTCGACGTCGCCTTCAAGGCGGTTCGCTTCGGATGGGGTGTCTACTGGTCCCAGATCCTGGTGCCACGTGCCAGCGACATCCAGTCGATCGCAGACCTCGATGGGCTCAGCTGGGCCGTCCCCGACCTCGGGTCCACGTCCGGTTATCTGGTGCCGCTGGTCCAGTTGAACGACGCAGGTGTGACGCCCGGAGACATCGTCGAGGCCGGTGGCCATCCCAACGCGGCCCTCGCCGTGTATCGCGGTGACGCCGACTTCGCCACGACGTTCTTCAGCCCGCCGCTCATCCTGGACGGCGACGCCTGGGCCATCGGCGACCCGCCGGATGTTCCCGATGATCTCGTGGATCTCTGCGGGCCGACCGACGAAGAAGATCCCGATCTGTATTGCGGTGACAACTTCAGGGTCCTGGATGCACGGGCCAGCGCCATCACGGACGCCCCGGACATCATCCAGAAGGTGCGCATCCTGGAGATCTCACCCGAGATCCCCAACGACACGCTGTCCTTCGGCCCCGAATTCCCGGCGGACGTCAGGGCACAGATCGAGGAAGCCCTCCTCGCTTTCGCCAACGAGTGCGAGACCGATGAGAATTGTGCCTGGAACGACTCGATCGGCAACCAGGACTTCTACGGCTGGACCGGCATCGAGCCGGCCACGGATTCCGAATACGACGCACTGCGGGCAGTGGTGGACGTAGCCGGCATCACCCTGGACGACCTGTAAGCGGACGCAAACGACATCGTTTCCGGGGAGGACGTAACGTCCTCCCCGGAAACTCCATGAGAACGAAATGCTCCGTGTCGAGCATCTGACGAAGGTGTATGACGATGGGACGGTCGCACTTCGCGACGTTTCCTTCGTCGTGCCGGAAGGCGAGTTCCTGGCGGTCATCGGGCTGTCGGGATCCGGAAAGTCGACCCTGCTCAGATGTATCAACCGGCTCATCGACCCCACCGAGGGCCGCATCCTGTGGAAGGACGAGGACATCACCGCCGCCTCCCAAGAGGACATGCGTCGAATCAGACGTCGCATCGGGATGGTCTTCCAGCATTTCAACCTGGTCAACAGGTCGAAAGTGATCACCAACGTCCTTGCCGGGCGGCTCGGGTACGTCAGCCCCGCACTCTCCATCGTCAACCGGTTCCCCAAGGCCGACCGTGAAAAGGCGATAGCGCAGTTGGCCCGCGTCGGCCTGGCCGAGAAGGCGAACAACCGCGCCGAGGAGTTGAGCGGAGGCCAGCGGCAAAGGGTCGGGATCGCCCGTGCCATGGTCCAGGAACCGGAGATGATCCTCGCCGACGAGCCGGTGGCCAGCCTCGACCCGGTGCTGGCCCATTCCATCATGCAGTACCTGGAGACCATCAACCAGGAGGACGGGGCGACCGTGCTGTGCAGTCTCCACTTCCTCGACCTGGTCCAGCAGTACGGGCAGAGGGTCATCGCCCTCAACGAGGGAAGACTCGTTTTCGAGGGCCTCCCCTCCGAGATAGACGACCAGATGTTCAAGGACATCTACGGTCAGGAGGCGGAGCGGATTGGCTGACCTCGAGACCAGAGAGCAGGTCACCCCCGCCCCGGAATCCCCTCCACCTGCCGAGGAGAAGAAGCCAAGGCGCCCGTGGCGACGGTTGATGTGGATCGTCATCGGGATCCTCGCCGGGTTCGTGGTATACGCCTATGCCTTCGAGACGACACAGGTGAGTCTCGACAAGATCACCGACGAGACCCGGCAGGCGAGCCTCTTCCGGGTCCTGCGCGCTCTGGGCAACCCGGACATCCTCACCTACGAGGCAGTGGACACCCGGACCGACCTCGACTACATGGTGCCCTGCCCCGAAGGGGGATTCACCTCCGACCCCATCGAGAGCGCCGGCTCCGGGACCTTCACCGTCGATCCGCCGTGTTCCGACCCCCGCACTCAGGTGACCGTTACCGGGTCGGGCTTCAACGCGAACACGACGATGAACATCTACTTCGTGCCACCCAACGGCACCGAGTTGAGAATGGCTCAGATCCGCACCGACCCGAACGGCTCGTTCCAGGAGGTCGTCCGACTGCCCAACCGGCCGGACGAGCAGGTGCAGACCGTTCGGATCCTCAGCCGACAAAGGGTGGGATCGGTGTTCGACCCCGTGTTGGTGCGCAACGAGGACGGTGACCTGGTCCGTTCCCCGCGCTGGTCGGAGAATGCCAAGCAGACGCTGCAGAAGATCATCGAGACGGTATTTTTGGCCTTGCTCGCCACCACCGCGGGAACGGCCATCGCCGTGCCTCTCTCCTTCCTCGCCGCTCGGAACCTGATGCGTGACGTGCGCATACCGGCCCTTCAGGTGGGTCTGGCGATCCTCGGGATCCCCATCGGGGTGATATTGGGCATCTGGGCCTCCAACCTCACCGGTGACATCGTCGGTTCGTTGCCTGAATCGGCGTTGCTCTTCGCCGTCCTGACGATCGCCCTCGCCTGGGCGGTGGTGCGACTGCTTCGCATGTCCGTGCCCATGCCGGGAGCCCCATCCTCACGCATCGTCCGGATGATGGCTGCCGTCGGCGCCGTTGTCGCCGCCCTCTTCGCCGGGCAATCCCTGGCGCAAACCGCCGAGATAAGCGGAGCCTGGTTCGCCGAGCACCTGCCCACCGGGCTCGCCTTCCTCGGGCGCTTCGTCGAAACCAACGGCAACATCCTGGGCCACTTCTTCGCCGTCTTCGTAGCCCTGGCGGGCGCGGTCATGTTGGCGTTGTTCGGGAGCCGGCTCGGCTACATCATCGGCGGGCGGGTATCGGACGGTGCGCGCAGCGTCCTGACCGTCCTGAGCATGGCGCTGGCCGGGGCATTGGTTGCCATGGGTCTCGGACAAGTGGTGGCATGGCTATACCAGATCGTCAACACCACCTCCACCGTGATCATCCCTGCCGCCGTGGGTGCCACCTTGGGTGGCCTCCTGGGATGGTTGGGTCTGGTCAGACGCCAGCTCGGGGCGGGTCTGAGCATCTACTACGTGTCCAGGACGACCTTCAACACCCTGCGGTCGATCGAGCCCCTGATCATGGCGATCGTCTTCGTGATATGGGTGGGGCTGGGGCCATTCGCAGGCGCTCTCGCACTGGGCCTGCACACGGTGGCCGGACTGGCCAAGCTCTACTCTGAGCAGGTGGAGAGCATCGACCAGGGCCCCCTGGAGGCGGTGCGCGCCACCGGCGCCACCAGGCTCCAGACCGTGGTCTACGGTGTCGTCCCCCAAATCGTGGCCCCCTACCTGTCGTTCACGATGTATCGCTGGGACATCAACGTCCGCATGTCGACGATCATCGGCTTCGTCGGTGGTGGCGGGATCGGCTTTCTCCTCCAGCAGAACATCGCCCTGCTCGACTACCGGGCAATGGCCGCCCAGATCCTGGCGATCGCCATCGTCGTGGCCAGCATGGACTACGTGTCCAGTCGTCTCCGCGAACGTTTCACTTGATCCGCTTCCCAATGCTGCACGGACGAAACACCGTCCCCAGAGCGTCTGGAAACTCGCAAAAGTGAGTGGATTGTTG
>JBAVPF010000177.1:0-1630 GCA_049692815.1 Acidimicrobiia bacterium | reverse complement strand
CTCCCCCTCCTCGCCGCGCCAGTGGTAGGCGACGCGATCGCCGATCCCGGCGGCGACGTGGCGATCGAGGCACTGGGCGGAGGCGTTCAGATGGCCGTCGGCGAACCACTCGTAGAAGGGGGGGTTGGAGTCGTCGAGCGACTGGGTGGGCTCGGTGTCCCAGTCGAGCAGCTCCCTGGCCCTGGCCAGCCACCAGGCGGGCGGGTCGGCAGCGGCTTGCTCATAGACCTCGGGGTCCGACCACAGGGCCGCCTCGCGGAAGGACGCGGGGGGATCGAAGCGCTCGATCTCCATCGTCATCGCCTCCCGACTACGTCGACATGAGCGACATGAGAGCGCTCGAACCCACGGAACGGGCACCCTGGGTCAGAGGGGACCCCCCGCTGGAGGAACGGGGGAACCCAGGGACCGGTCCGGTGGTCCGAGCGTTCTCGTACCGCCGCCGCTGGGCCGGATCGCATCGACAGAAGGCTCACGCCGAGGTGCCACCGGGACCGCCGGAGACCTTCGTAGATGCGCTCGACGTCGGAGACGAAGACTCGCCGCCAAGCATCTGGGCGAAGGCGACGATGCGCGTCACGATCAACTCGGCGTCGTAGTCGAGAGTGGCGACGTGATACGAGCGCTTGAGTTCGACCCTCTCCACCGGGCCTGAAACGCTGGCAGCCAAGAGCACAGAAGACTGCGGATCCACGACGTGATCATCCGGGCTGGTGAAAAGGAGGACCGGACAGGTCACCTGAGACAGGTCTTGGACAAGTTCACCGAGGGCATCGGTGAGTGAGAGCAGCGGGGCGACGGGGATTTCCATGTATGCGGACTCCACGACACCCGGTTTGGCGATATTGGAGCCGACTCCAGGCAACGTCGGACCGTCGGCCTGGTGGGCGGCGTCAGCGATGGCCGCCCAAAACGGCGCGGTGCCGTCGATAAGCGGATTGACAAGTGCGATCCCTGCGATCTCCGGATGGCGGGTAGCCAGCCAGGTCGCGAGGGTGCCGCCCATCGAGAGACCCACCAGGACGACGCTCTCGCAGCGGGCGGCGAGATCCGCGTAGGCCGCCTCCACGGCCCCGGACCAATCGGCCCACCTCATCGGAATCATCTCGCCGACCGTCGTGCCGTGCCCGGGAAGCAATGGCAACTCGACCGTGAATCCAGCGTCTGCGAGCGCCTTGGCGATCAGCTTCATGGACTGAGGTGAGCCGGTGAAGCCATGGACGACCAGCGCGCCCCGGGACCCGCCTTGAGCGGAGAAGGGCTCTGCGTCGATCAGCATTGCGGGCTCCTGGCGTCAATACGACTATGCATCGGGTTCTCCTGTCGGTGTGTAACTAGATTGGGTCAGCCCATCGATTGGCAGCTGTCGGGCGGTACTGGAGTGGACCCCGGGTCCGCTCCGACGGACAAAGACCATGAAGCGAGTGCCGCTCGTGCCTAGGTCGATCGCGCCGACGAGAGCTGCGCTGGGCTGCGACGACGATCCGGACATCGGATGAGACCGTATGCCAACCGAGGAAGGAGTAACAGTCGGAAAATCAGGGCAGCAAGTACGCCGACGGCGTCGTTGGAATGCTCTTTTGGAGTAGCTGG
The DNA here is from genome assembly GCA_049692815.1 of Acidimicrobiia bacterium. Taxonomy (GTDB): domain Bacteria; phylum Actinomycetota; class Acidimicrobiia; order Spongiisociales; family ZC4RG35; genus JANQRA01. The sequence continues at coordinate 37 of JBAVPF010000177.1, read as the reverse complement.
CCTCGGCCTTGGGCAGATGTCGGGAGGTGGGCAGCGC
>JBAVPF010000176.1:0-4981 GCA_049692815.1 Acidimicrobiia bacterium | reverse complement strand
TGGCGTTGGTCGCCGAGGCGGGGGCGGAGCCGATCGACCTGGGGAGGATCCCTGACGACCCGGAGGCCCTGCGGGCCGCCCTGGGCCGGGCCGCGGTGGAGACCGACATGATCGTCACCTCGGGCGGGGTGTCGATGGGCGACTTCGACGTGACCAAGCTGGTGCTGCGTGACGAGGCGGGCGTCGACTTCTTCCCGGTGGCGATGAAGCCGGGCAAGCCTCAAGGTTTCGGTGTTCTGGGAGGAACCCCCTTCTTCGGGCTCCCCGGCAACCCGGTCTCGGTACTCGTGTCTTTCGAGCAGTTCGTCAGACCCTCCCTTCTCGCCATGCAGGGGGCAGCGGCCTTGTTGCGCCCCCGCGTCATGGGGGTGGCGGGCGAGGACTTCGAGTCGGATCCGGCCAAGGAGGAGTTCATCCGGGCGCGCTTCGTCAGCAGCGACCCTTCGGGTGTCGTGGTGAAGACCGGGGGACAGGGCTCTCATGTCCTTTCCGGGGCGGCGAAAGCGGACGTGTTCGCGGTGCTTCCCCGCCAGGTGTCGCACGTTGCCGAGGGGGAGGCTGTGATTCTCGAGCTGTTCCGGGCAATGGAGACGCGAGGTGTCGATGGCTGACGGCGAACTGACTCATCTGAACGAGGCCGGCGAGGCGCACATGGTCGACGTCGGGGACAAACCGCACACGCGGAGAGTCGCGGTCGCAGAAGGTTTCGTCGCCATGTCGCCGGAGGTGGTGGCGAGGTTCTTCACCGGCGACCTCCCCAAGGGCGATGCCGCCGCGGTCGCCCGGGTGGCGGGGATCAGCGGAGCGAAGCGAACACCCGATCTCATCCCGCTGTGCCATCCCATCTCTCTCAGCTCCGTCGACATCGGCCTGGAGCCGGCTGGGCATGGCATCGCCATCACCGCTACCGTTTCCACGACCGGCCAAACCGGGGTCGAGATGGAAGCCATGACTGCCGTCTCGATCACGGCGCTCACCATCTACGACATGGTCAAAGGTGTGGAGCGGGGCGTGACCATCGAGACGGTCCGGCTCCGCAGCAAGGAAGGTGGGCGGTCGGGCAGATGGGAGCGCTCCGGTCGTTGATCGAGAGCCCTCTCGATGGCTACGCTTCAGGCGCGGACGGAGTGGAATAGGAGAATGCCAACACCCCTCATAATCGGAGCGCTGGTGATAGTGGCGGTCTGGGCCGTGTATCTCCTGCCCGCGGTGTTCGGCGAGCGCGGTGGCGCCTCCATCAACTCCACCGAGGAATTCGACAGGTGGACTCATTCGATGGCACACGTCCAGAAGCACACCGCAGCCGACCTGGCCGCCAGTCATAAGGATCGGATCCGGGCACGGCGTCGTCGCACCATCGGCACCCTCATCGCATTCGCGCTCGGCGGTTATGTCGCCGCCATCTATTACAGCTCGCTCTCCTGGCTTCTGGCGGGCCTTTTCTTCACCTCTCTCATCCTCCTCTACGGAGCTGTGCTGGCCCAGATGAAGCAGAGCAGGCTCCAGCGTCTCAAGGTGACTCACGTGGCCGAGCGTCCCACCGAGTGGGATGAGCCTCAGGTCAAAGTCATCGCCAATTGACTCCGGACCTCTCCGAAGACGCCCGTCAGATTCTCGACGCCCGATTCGAGGCGCGCGAGAAGGCAATCGCCGAGTCGCGTCGGGTCATCAGGTCGTCCGCCAACGGCATCCGCGCCCTCCATCGCAGTGAGTGGGAGTCCGCCGAGTCACTGATCTCGGAGGCCGGGTCGCGGCTGGGTGAGCTGGTGGGTGCCCTCATCGACCAACCCGAGGTCCTGGGGCATGCCGTGATCTCCGAGGCGGCCAAGGAGTATGCCGAGGCACGCATCACACAGGCGATGTTCACCGGCGAGGAGTGCCCAACGTTCGCCGGTCTCGGTATGGACCCGGTGCCGTTCCTGCATGGTCTGGGTGAGGCGGTCGGGGAGATGCGGCGCCGAATGCTCGACCTCCTCCGAGCCGAGCAGCTCGAGGAGGCGGAGGGGCTGCTCGGGGAGATGGACGACATCGTCGACCTGCTCGCCGAGATCGACTATCCCGACGGGATGACCAACGGTCTCCGCCGCACCACCGACGTGGCACGTTCTCTCGTCGAGCGGTCCCGCTCCGACCTCACGGCCACCGTCATCCAGGAACGTCTCCGCCACGACCTCCACTCCTGACCGACCTCTTAGCGAACCCGGTGCGTAGGATGACGGCATGGATCTCGACGGGGTACGTCTCGAAGTCGACGGGCGGATAGCGACGGTGACGCTGGCGCGTCCCGAGAAGCGCAATGCCCTCAGCCTGGACATGATCCAAAACCTCATCAAGGCGTTTGAGTCCGTGCCGCTCGAAGCCGGCGTCGTGGTGCTGGCCGCCGAGGGCAAGGCGTTTTCCGCCGGCCACGACATGGCGGAGATGATCGACCGACCCGATGACTACTACCAGGAGCTGTTCGGCACTTGCGGCCGCATGATGGAGACCATCCACTCCATTCCTCAACCGGTCATCGCCAAGGTCCAAGGAGTGGCGACGGCGGCCGGGTGCCAGCTGGTCGCCTCGTGTGACCTGGCGGTGGCGTCCGATGAAAGCTGGTTCGCCACACCGGGCGTCTCCATCGGCCTGTTCTGCTCCACGCCGATGGTCCCGGTGAGCCGGGCGGTGGGGCACAAGCGCGCCATGCAGATGCTCCTCACCGGTGAGCCCGTCCCGGCGCACCAGGCCGTGGAGTGGGGTCTGATCAACGAGGCGGTGCCGGTCGACGAACTGGACGCCGCGGTCGGGCGTCTCGCCGAGAAGATCCTTCGCTTCTCGCCGACGACCATCGCCACCGGCAAGCATGCCTATTACGCCCAGGCCGAGCTTCCTGAGGGCACCGCCTACGAGGTCACCACTCCGATCATGGCCGGTAACGCCGCCCGCGGCGACGCCCAAGAGGGCATGACCGCATTCCTGGAGAAACGCGACCCGGTCTGGCCCGATCGAGCGTGATTTCGTGAAGGTCTATCGGTCGGAGCTCACCCCTCTCGCCTTCCTGGAGCGAGCGTCGCTGAGCTTTCCCGCCAAGCCGGCCATCGTCTACGGGGAGCGACAGCTCACGTATTCAGAGATGGCTACCGAGACGACCCGCATGACACGTGCCCTGCAGGCCTCAGGGGTCGAGACAGGCGATCGGGTCGCCTTCCTCTGTCCCAACGTCCCCGAGATGCTGATGGCCCATTTCGCCGTGCCGCTTCTCGGAGCGGTGCTGGTGGCGGTCAACACCCGGCTCTCACCCGAGGAGATTCGTTACATCCTCGACCACTCCGGGTCGAAGCTCCTGGTCGGCGATTCCGAGCTGGTGGCCAACCTGGAGCCGATCGTCGGCGACCTGGAGACCGTTCAGGAGATCGTGTCGATCGACGACGTTGGGGTCGAGGTCCCCTTCGACACCACCGCCTATGCCGACTTTCTGGCGCGGGGAAACACCGAGCCGCTGCCATGGACCGTTGACGACGAGGAGCGGACCATCTCGATCAACTACACGTCAGGCACGACGGGTCGGCCCAAGGGCGTCATGTACACCCACCGCGGGGCCTATCTCAACGCCCTGGGAGAGATGATCCACTCCAGACACACCCCCGAATCGGTGTACTTGTGGACCCTCCCCATGTTCCACTGCAACGGGTGGTGCACCACCTGGGGCGTCACCGGGATCGGTGGCACCCACGTCTGTCTGCGCGCCGTCGAGCCGGGGAAGATCTGGGAGCTGATCAACAGTCGGAGAGTGACGCATCTCAACGCCGCCCCGACCGTGCTCATCGGGATGGTCAACCATCCTGCGGCAGCACCTTTCGACCGGCCCTTCACCGTCACCACCGCCGGGGCGCCGCCTTCCCCCTCTCTCATCGAGTCGTTGGGAGAGTTGGGTGTCGCTCTTGTCCATGTCTACGGGCTCACCGAGACATACGGCCCGCACACGGTCTGCGAGATGCAGCCAGGCGTCGCCGACATGTCGGCTGCGGAGCGTGCCCGTTTCATGTCCCGGCAGGGCGTGTCCTATGTCGTCGCCGACCCCACCAGGGTGGTCGACGAGTCGATGGGCGACGTCGAGCAGGACGCCACGGCCATGGGTGAGGTGGTGATGCGGGGCAACAACGTGATGAAGGGGTACCACGAGAACCCCGAAGCCACCGAGACCGCCTTCCGGGGCGGGTATTTCCACTCCGGCGACATCGCGGTATGGCATCCCGACAACTACATCGACCTCCGGGATCGCTCCAAGGACATCATCATCTCGGGTGGGGAGAACATCTCCACGATCGAGGTGGAGAGAGCGATCGTCTCCCACCCCGCGGTCCTCGAGTGCGCCGTAGTGGCCGTCCCCGACGAGAAGTGGGGGGAGCGGCCCAAGGCATTCGTGACCCTCATGGCGGGGGAGTCGGTGGAGCCGGCGGAGATCATCGAGCACGTCCGATCCCAGCTCGCCCATTTCAAGGCTCCCGACGAGGTTGAGATCATCGACGCCCTCCCCAAGACCTCGACGGGGAAGATCCAGAAATTCGTGCTCCGTGACAAGGAGTGGGCCGGCTACGAGAAACGGATCCACTGAGCGATCCAACCGGCTGAACCGGGCCCGATGCACACCAGAACTCCGATGGGTCTTGACGCACCCTGCATTATGTGCTTATCTACAACCAAATGGTTGTAGATAGTGTCACCGAGAGGGAAACGGACCGGATATTCCACGCCCTCGCCGATTCGACACGTCGTGACATCCTCCGCAGGGCGATGGGCGGTGACAGATCCGTCTCGGCTCTCGCCCGTCTCTACCCGATGAGCTTCGCCGCGGTGCAGAAGCATGTCGCGGTGCTGGAGGAGGCCGGGCTGGTGACCAAGCACCAGCAGGGTCGGGAGCGTCTGGTCGAGACCGACATCGAAGCCATCGAGACCGCCAACCGTCTCCTCGAACAGTTCGAGGAGCTGTGGCGGGGTCGTA
>JBAVPF010000175.1:0-2039 GCA_049692815.1 Acidimicrobiia bacterium | reverse complement strand
CCAGATGCCTGTAAGCGATGGCGCCCCGGCTCATGGGATCGAAGGCCTCGATGGGCTCACCGTAACTTGGTGCCTCGGACAGTCTCACCGAGCGAGGGATGACCGTCCGGAACGCCAGATCGCCGAAATACTCCCTCACCTGCTCCGCCACCTCTTTTGACAACTTGGTGCGACCGTCGTACATGGTGAGCACCACGCCACCAACCTTCAACCTCGGGTTCAGGTTCGATGTGACCAAATCGACGTTCTTGAGCAGTTGGCTGAGACCCTCCAACGCGTAGTACTCACATTGGATGGGGATCAGCACCTCGGCAGCCGCGGTGAGGGCGTTCACGGTGAGTAGACCGAGTGATGGAGGGCAATCGATGAGAACGATGTCGTATTCCTTCTCGATCTCGGCAATAGCCGTCTTGAGACGTGTTTCACGTGAAAACAAGGAGACCAGCTCGATCTCGGCCCCGGCGAGATCGATCGTGGCCGGCACCACGAACAGATTCAGCACCGAGGTGGGCTCTACCGCGTCCTCGAGTGGCGATTCCTTGAGAAGGACGTCATAGATCGACACCTCTATGGAGCCACGGTCGATCCCCAAACCACTCGAGGCGTTCCCCTGGGGATCGAGGTCGATCAGAAGCACCCGCTTGTCTTGGAATGCCAACGCCGCGGCGAGGTTGATGGCCGTCGTCGATTTGCCTACGCCACCCTTTTGATTGGCCAGAGCGACCACCGTGGGCTTCTTCATGCCGAGCGCATCATAAGAAGCCAGATCGGTCGGTCAAGCACATCCGGCGGTATTTCCATCGTCTCCCAGCCGTGATGGGAGGGCGGCTCTTGCCATGATCCGCCCATCACCGCCAACCCGCCGGGTCGGAGGAGACGAGGGATCACTCTCCTCAGCCGGTCAGGGGGGAGGCTGGCTCGTGCCACCACAGTGTCCGCCTCCAGACCTACTACTTGGATTTCGCCAAGAACTGCCTGGCAATTCTCCAACTCGAGGATGCGAATGACACGACGTACCAGATCGATTCGACGTTGTGAGCGGTCGGTGAGAGTGAACTTGATGTCGGGCATGGCGATGGCGAGCGGGATACCCGGTAGCCCAACACCAGTTCCCAGATCGATCACATGATCGATACCCGAATCGAACGGAGTGGCGAAGAGAAGAGAATCTGCGAGATGACGCAACTCGATACGTGAGATCTCCTCGGGCCCGATTCCACCGGCTCGATACCCCTCGGTGGATAGCCATTCGCCATATGTGGCGAGAAGACTCAGTTCTCGCTCAGCCAACTCCAACCCGGCGTGACGCGCCGCCGAGATCACATGTTCCACGTGAAACCAGGATACTCAGACCTGGTATCCCGGCACGGCGATGAGGACCGGCTACTCCTCTTCGCCCGTATCGACAACGGAGAGCACCACATATCTTCGTGGTGGTTCACCCTCGGAATACGAGGTGACCCCTTCGTGGGCTGCGGCCACATCGTGTATCACCTTGCGATCCGCCGGGCTCATCGGTTCCAACATGATCTCGCCACCCTCTTCCTGGAGTTGCTCGATCAGTTGTTCCGCGTAGATGGAGAGGGCTTTGCGACGACGCTCGGCATACCCGGCGATATCCAGTCTGAGTCTCGCCGTCTCCTGGCTATAGCGTTGCAGGACGGTTCTGGTTAGCTCATGGATGGCAGAGCGAACCGAACCACGGATCCCCACCATGGCCTCGGTCTGGTCACCTCGCACGTCGGCAATGATCACGTCGTCTTCGACGGTTGTCGACACCGAGCCTTCGAGACCATAAGCCTCGACCAGACCCTCGAGGAACTCACGGGCGACGTTCGCCTGCTCCTCTGTGGACAGATGTGGTCGATCATCGCTCACTTTGGACTCCGTTCGTACATGTTTGCCACCCGATTTCGTCTTCGCCGTCTTGGACTCGGGTTGCTTCCCCCCATTCTTAGCCCGCTTTGGCTTCGGCTGACGTCGATTCTCCACGTTCTTCGTCCGCTGCTTGCCGTCCCGGTCTCCCCCGCGCTTGCGAC
>JBAVPF010000174.1:0-3230 GCA_049692815.1 Acidimicrobiia bacterium | reverse complement strand
GCCTACGAGCCGGTGTGGGCCATCGGCTCGGGGAGGACGGCGCTTCCCGAGGATGCCGCGCTGATCGCGACTCTCATCCGTGAGCAGCTTCGCGACTCGTTGGGCAGCCAGGCGGCCGAAGAGGTCCGCGTCCTCTACGGCGGGTCGGTGAACCCGGCGAACATCAAGGACTTCATGGCCAAGAAGGACATCGACGGGGCGCTCGTCGGCGGGGCTTCCCTCGATCCGGACCAGTTCGCCAGCATCGTCCGGTACAGGTTGTGAGCCACACGTTGATCCTGCTCCGCCACGGCGAGTCGGAGTGGAACCTGAAGAACCTCTTCACGGGTTGGACCGATGTCGGCTTGACCGAGAAGGGCCGTGAGGAGGCGCGCACGGCCGGCCATCTGATGGCCGAGGCAGGGCTGGTCCCCGATATCCTCTTCACCTCAGTGCTGATCCGGGCCATCGAGACGGCAGATCTGGCCGTAGAGGCGGCCGGCTGGGGGCAACTGCCCACCCGGCGGAGTTGGCGTCTGAACGAGCGCCATTACGGAGCCCTCCAGGGTCTCGACAAGAAGGAGACGGCGGAGAAGTTCGGGGCCGAGCAGGTCCTGGCCTGGAGACGGTCATATGACACGCCGCCGCCGGCGCTCGAGCCGGACGATCCCCGTCATCCTTCGCACGACGAGAGATACGGCGATGTCGACCCCGAGGATCTGCCGGCCACGGAGTGTCTCGCCGACGTGGTCGACAGGATGCTGCCCTATTGGTTCGACGAGATCGTGCCCGTGCTGGTGGCCGGGGCCACCCCGCTGGTGGTCGCACACGGAAACTCGTTACGGGCGCTCGTCAAGCATCTCGACGAGGTCAGCCCTGAGGAGATCGTTGGGCTCAACATCCCGACCGGCATTCCTCTCGTGTACGAGCTGAATGACGACATGGCGCCCATATCAAGCGGGTATCTGGGGGACCCTGAGGCCGCCCAGGCCGCCGCCGAGGCCGTCGGCAAGCAGGCCGGATAGGCCCCGAGTCGGGAGCCTGGTACAATGCGGCTCCCCGCTCCGGCGGGGTCATCGATGTCTGAGGTCAACCTTCTATGGGCACTTTCGTAGCGATCTTCATCGTCTTTCACATCATTCTCTCCCTGGCTCTGGTGGCGCTGGTCCTGCTCCACTCGGGAAAGGGCGGAGGGCTCTCCGACGTGTTCGGTGGTGGGATGAGCACATCCAACCTGGGTGGCTCGACGGTCGTGGAACGGAATCTCGACAGATTGACGGTGGTCGTGGGCGTCCTCTTCGGGATCAGCACGTTTGCTCTCACCTTCGTCTTGAGCTGAGGCCGTCGATACAATCGCCGGTCGAGTCACACCCTGTCGGAGTGGCGGAATTGGAAGACGCGCCAGGCTAAGGACCTGGTGGGGTTTATAGCCCCGTGGAGGTTCGAGTCCTCTCTCCGACACCGAAGACGACGCCGTTTGCCGCGAGTGGGCCTGATTGCACTCCTTTCGACGCGACATGTCGGCTCAACATATGATCGGTGTCGTCTCTTCGAGGCTGGCGTCCAATGGTGATGCCTGCCGTGACTCATGGGAGCAAGCGTGATCATGCCCGGCGCCGGCGGCTCCTTGTGAGGCTCCTTCGGATCGCCGTTCTCGGTGCGGTGTGTGTCCTCGCATCGTGTACGTCGGCGATCGAGACCGGTTCCGGACTCCCTTCAGCCTCCAATGAGTCGACAACGTCCGCTCTGGGCTCGCTCCCTCCCACATCGGGTGAGGGGGCTGCGCCCGAAACCACAGTGGCCCAGAACACCACGACGATCGCATCGGGGCTCCCCAGGTCAATCGTTGCGGTTGCAGGAGACAAGCAGAGTGGTGACGTCGGATCCAACCTCCCCCTCGAATTGACCGTGGAGGTGATCGATCAATCCGGTGAGCCGATGCCCGGCGTTGCCGTGACCTTGATCCCCGCGCCGGACTCCGGATCTTTGAGCTCGGAGTCCGGCGTGACCGACGATTCGGGTCGGCTGTCGGTCACATGGACCCTGGGTAGCCACATTGGGGCCCAGTATGTGGTCGCATCCGTGACGTCCCTTGCCGATGTCATGACGACGTTCACCGCCAACGCCCTCGAGGTCGCCGATTCCGAATGCGATCCTCCGTTGGGAACCGATTTCGACACCTCAACTGCCCTGATGCTCCTCGATCTGGCGAATCAGGCATACACGGTCGACGGGAAGTGGAACCAGGGCCAGATCGTGAGCACCGACTCGTCCTGCTGGCGGCTGATCGAGTTCATCGAGTACAGCGACACCTGGAACTTCGTGGACACCCAACTGTTCGTGGCACGGAATGCCGTGACGGACGATCTTGTGGTTGCGTTCCGCGGTACGTGGGAGCTGTTGCCGGACGCCGCGACCGATGCGTCGGCAGCCGGCGCAGACTGGCCGCTGGACGACGGAACCGTGGTGGGCGACTCGGTCCACTCCGGGTTCAAGAAGGCCTACGCCGCGGCCAGTGGGGAGATCAGGCGGGTGCTGGGAGAGAACTTGCACCCGGGCGCGGATGCCAGGGTCTACTTCACCGGTCACAGCCTGGGTGGAGCGCTGGCAACGTTGGCCGCTCTCGATCTCACAACCGATCTGGTCGATTCCGGTTACCAGCGGGACAACGTCGTGATGTACAGCTTCGAGGCCCCACGCTCGATCAGCGAGATCCTTTACGAGGCATATCGGACCATCGTGCCGCACAGTTACGCCGTCGCCTTACAGGAGGACGTGGTCCCGCATGTGCCTGCTCCCGTGGGGTCGAACCCCTACACCCACATACCGAACATGGTCGTGCTCAACAAGACGGGACCAGATGTCGTTGTCGAACAAGGTCCCGGATCGGCATACCGGGGATGCCGCGGTGTGGCTCCCTACACCGACCTGGTCAGCACGCCATTCCACGGACCGGAATTGGTCAGGGATCGCTTGGAGAGCAGCGGCAGCGGCACCCCGCCCACGGTCTCGATCGCGGTGGACGACGGCCTCATGCAGCTGAGGTGGGACGGCGTGACCGGTCCGTGTGATTGGGTCGCGCTCTTCCGAGGAACACCCTCGACATCGGTTGACTCCGACGATCGGATGTCCGGCTTCACCTCATGGCAGTGGGCCACGGAGCCCTCGCCGTACACCACCGGCTATGCGAAAGGAGACCACTTCTACGCCGGTTACATCAACGGGTTCGGCCAGGTCACCGCAGTGTCGGC
>JBAVPF010000173.1:0-2904 GCA_049692815.1 Acidimicrobiia bacterium | reverse complement strand
ATCGAAGTCACCGGCCAGGAGGCGGCGCACCACCGTTGGCATGTCGGACGGCTCTGCCCGCGCCAGGAACCCCAACGTGCCCAGGTTGAACCCGAGGACGGGGACGTCCCAGGCGAGCGCGTTGCTGGCGGCTCCGAGCATGGTGCCGTCACCGCCGACAGCCAGGATCAGGTCGGGCCGATTTCCCTCACCGACGACCTCACCGCCGGCCTCGGTGATCTCGCGTCTCAAATCCTCGGCGAAGGCCGTTATCGGCGGCCGGCCCGAGCGGACGTGTAGTGCCAGCTTCAACGGTCGTCGTTCCCCTCGTCGAGGATCCTGCTCAGCAGGGCGACCAACTCGGCCGCCGGCTCGGGCAACTCGGCCGGGTCCATCGTCTCCAGTTGGCTGAGCTTGGCTTCGATCTCCTCGATCTGTTCGGGCGTTATGTCCATGCGACTTCTTCGATTATGACCGCTGACCGCCACCCAACACCACATCTACGGCCCCGGCCAGGTCGGCCACCACGTGGTCGGGCCGAAACTCGCCGACATCGGCGGCTTCGGCGACTCCGGTGAGCACGAGTATCGACCGCCAGTCGTCCTCCGTGCTCGCCAGGGCAATATCGGTGTCGAGCCTGTCCCCGATCACCCAGGCCGTGGTGACGCCCTTCGACCTGATCAGATCGCGCATCGGGGCGTGGGGCTTGCCGGCGACCACTGGCACGAGACCGGTCGCCTTCTCCAGGGCGGCGACGATGGCGCCGGCTCCCGGCATCGGCCCCGTCTCGGCCGGGAATGTGGAGTCGTCGTTGGTGGCGATGAAGCGGGCACCGGAGAGCAGCGCCGTCATCGCTTCGGAGAGCATTTGGTATGAGAAGGACCGGGTGAGCCCGACGACCACCGAGCCCGCTTCCTCCCCCGACGTGGTGGTGGTCAGCCCTGCCCGAGCCACCGCGTCGAAGACCCCGTCCTCGCCGAGCACGAGGACCGGGCTGTCCGAAGGCTCCAGGAGGCCGACGGTCGCCAGTGAGGACGAGACGATGTCGTCCGGGGCCACGTCGACGCCGGTGAGAGAAGAGATCTTGTCTGCGGCCATCTCCGGCGTCCTCGTCGAGTTGTTGGTGATGAACATGGTGCGCACCCCGGCGTCGGCCAATCGGGCCAGCGCCTCCGACGCACCGGGCAGGACGTGGCCGCCCAGGTAGACGACGCCATCGAGATCACAGAGGACCGTCAAGACCCGAGGAATCGCTCGAGTATCTCCACGTACAGCGTCTCCGTCCTGTGGACAGACTCGACGGTCACCCGCTCGTCGTGCCCGTGGAAGAGGGCCAGCATCTCCGAGAAATGCATCCGGTCGTCGAACAGGCCCACTCCGTAGGCGATGGTCCCCGCCTTCGACCGCCAGAACCTGGCATCGGTTCCCACCGTCATGGTCGTGGGCAGCAGGTTGCGATGTCCCTCCAGCACCTCGACGCTGTCGGCGATCGCCTCCCACAGGGGGTTGCCGATCGGGCTGATCGTCGACTCCATGTCCATGAACGGCTCGATGTCGATGTCGTCCCGGGCGTTCCCCATCGCCTTGAACAAGAAGGAGTCGACGAACTCACGATTCATGCCGGGCAGGGAGCGGACGTCGATGTCGGCACGAGCCGAATCGGCGATCACATTGGCCTTCATCCCACCGCGAAGCATGTTCGGTGAGACGGTGAGATGAGTCACGGCATGGGCGTAACGGGCGAACAGGGGGTCGTCGACGGCCATCGAATCGAGCGCGTCATCCACACGGTCCGGGTCAACGAGGGCTTCCTTCAGCTCATCGTCGAGGTCGAGGCTGGAGACGAACTGCCGCCACTCGTCTGTGATCCCCACCGGCATCGGCTCGGAGAAGATCCCGTGCACGGCCTCGACCATGGGGCGGAGGGCGTTGTCCGACCGGTAGGGAGCCGAGCCATGACCGGGAGTGCCCGTAGAGCGAAGCCCCGACCAGAAGGCCCCTTTCTCTCCGGTGGCGACCGGTATCGCCGTCTCCGAGGCATAGGACACCGGCGGATAAGCCACCTCGGTGAGCATGTAGTCGGCGGCGACCAGATCCCAATGCTCGTTGACCAGGGTGTGGGCGCCGAAACGCCCGCCGGCCTCCTCGTCGGCGAGCGCGATGTAGAGGAGGTCGCCGCGGGGGCGGCTCTCACCGGTGATGTAGGGCTTGGCGGCGACGGCCAGCGTGGCCGTCACGTTGAGCATGTCCACAGCGCCACGTCCGTAGACGAAGCCGTCGACGATGTCGGCGGCGAACGGGTCTTGCGTCCATCCGTCACGATCGACCGGCACGACGTCCATGTGTGGGGCGAGGGCGAGCGTGGGGGCATCCGGATCCGATCCGGGCACCCGGTAGATCACCGACTGCCGGCCGGGCACAGGCTCGATCACCTGGCCCTCAACGCCGAAGAACTCGCGGAGGGTCTCGACGGATCGATGTTCGTGGCCACTCTCCGGCGTGCCGTCGTTGACACATTGGTTCCGGATCAGCTGCTGGAGCAGGGTTACGGCTTCTTCACTCATTGCGACGCAGAGTATCGACCAGGTCGTACATCGTCTCGGTGAGGGGGTATTCGCCCGCTTCTGCGAGTGGAACCCAACGCACCTCGTCGGCGTCGTCCGCCGCGGCCAGAACACCACCCCTGACCGTCCCGGCGAAATCGATCAGCACGATGTGGTAGCCGGGGTCGATGTGCTCTCCGACCCACACCACCTGCGCCACGTCGACGACCAGCCCGGTCTCCTCGAGCACCTCGCGCCTCGCCGCATCCTCGAGCCGCTCTCCCGGCCGCACCTTGCCGCCCGGCACCGCCCAGAGCCCCTTGCCGGGGTCGTGGCCCCGCTTGACCATGAGGATGCTGCCGTCCTCCACCAGGACGACACC
>JBAVPF010000172.1:0-6677 GCA_049692815.1 Acidimicrobiia bacterium | reverse complement strand
ATCAGGAGACGGCCAACAAGGCAAAAGAGGTACTCGAGGCCGCCGGCGCAACCGTCGAGCTCAAGTAACCCACATCCGTTCCTAGTGCGGTAGGGACGGTATTCCGTCACTACCCGCGCATGGAAGGCCGCCGACACGTCGGCGGCCTTTTGCCGCGAGTCGTTGCTTTCTGTTTTCACCAGGCGCCTTATTTGGCGCCTGGTGCATTAGGAAGGTGTCAAGGCGTGAAGTAGTCGGTGACCGCCTCGGTCTCCCGCTCCCGCAACTTGACGTTGGCGTCGAGCAGCTCCAGCTTCTGCTCCAGTACCCGGGAGGCCTCGGGAAGAGGGTGCTCGGCGAAGAAGCCCTTCACGTCAGCGGCCACCTCGGGTTGGGAGAGTGCCGGTATCCCCTCAACGACACGAGTACGGGTCATACCGGGCATGACCGCCAGCACGTCGTCCCAGCGCGAGCGGGCATTTGCCCACACCGCGGGGCCGGAGTCACCGGTGAGCAGACGGGCGAAGACCCAGAACCCGTCCTGGGTGCGGACCTCGCCGTCGACGACCTTGTCCAGGGTCGCCAGCGCCTGCTCCTCCCGGGCGACGGCGGCGACAGAGCGCAGATAGCGGACCTGATCCAGGGGCGTGGTCGACTCTCGATATGTCTTCCACAGGGTCCGGTACTCGTCGGCGCCACCGTTGCGGGCATACACGGCCAGGGCGGCAGTCGCCACCTCCGGGTCGACCGCATCACCCGCCATCATCCCTTCGACGATCCGGCGGCAGCGGTCGATGGCCTCCTCATCACGGGCCAGGTTGCCCATGGTGGCGATCAGGTCGCCGCGCAGCTTGCGGTCGAGGTCGGTGTCGGCGTCGTCCACGTCCCAACCGAGCCTCTCCAGGGCCGGGCCGGCCAGGTCGGCCACGAAATGCCGGAACCCTTCCCGCGCCTCTTCGGAGAGGGCGTGGTGCTCGATCAATCCCAGCCCTGCTGTGACCACCGACCAAATCGCCTGCTCCTTCTCACCGGCGAAGACGGCGGCGAGATCGAGGAAGTTGGCCGCCGGTGCCTGGCCGTTGCGGACGAGGCCGAGTGTGTCGGAGACGAGGGCATGACGCTCGTTGTCCCCGAGGTCCTCGATATGGCTGAGTAGTGCCGAGAAGACGCCGTCGGAGTAGCTGGTCCGATAGAAGCCGTAGCCTCCGGCGTTGGCCACGACCCAGTCGACGTCACCGTCGATCGCGACGACTGCCTCGTCCTCTTCGAGCAGGTATCTCATCTCGAAGGCCCGGCCGTCCGCCGAGCCTCTCAGTTGAATGGGGACCTTCCACAGCGTGATGTCGGTCTCGTCGGGGATGACCAGGTAGCGGCGCTGCGCCAGTTGGACACCGCCGTCCGCGACCTTGACGTCGATCTGGGGAAATCCCCGCTGGTACACCCAGGTGTCCATGATCTCCGACACCGGGTATCCGGAGGCTCCGTCGAGCCCTTCCCACAGGTCGGCGGTGACGGTGTTGGCGTAGGAGTGCTTGCGCAGGTAGTTCCCCACCCCTTTGCGGAAGTTCTCCACCCCAACGAACTCGTCGATCATGTGGAGCACTGCCGAGCCTTTCCCATAGGTGATGGCGTCGAACATCTGGTCGACCTCCTCGGGCGAGGTCACCTCGAACTCGATCGGCCGGGTCGAAGCGAGCTGGTCGGTCCCCATCGCCCAGGGGACCTCGAGGTTGGCGAAGGCGAGCCATCGCTTCCACTCGGGCCGCATGGCATCGGTCGCTTTCAACTCCATGAAGCTGGCGAACGCTTCGTTGAGCCAGGCTCCCTCCCACCAAGCCATGGTGACGAGGTTGCCGAACCACTGATGGGCGATCTCATGGCCGATCACATCGAGGCTGGCCTGACGTTCCCCCTGGCTCGCCTTCTCCGGGTCGATGATCAGATATGCGTCTCGGTAAGTGATGAGCCCGACGTTCTCCATCGCACCTGCGGCGAAGTCGGGTATGGCTATGTGGTCGAGCTTGTCGGCGGGGTACGGGATGCCGTAGTAGTCGGACAGGTACTCGAAGCAGAAGACAGCATTCTCCATTGCGATATCGGTCAGGTGGAGGTTCCCCTTGGGCACGATGATCCTGATGGGTGTGTCGCGGACCACTCGGGGTGCCGTGGCCTCGAATGGGCCGGCGATGAAGGCCAGGAGGTAGGTCGACATCTTCATCGTCGTGTCGAAGCGAAACTCCACACGACCGTCGTCCAGAGTCACCCGCTCCAACTCGGCGGTGTTCGAGTACGCCTCGAGGCCGTCGGCAACGACCATCGTGGCCCGGTAGGTGGCCTTGAAGTCGGGCTCGTCCCAGCAGGGGAAGATCCTGCGGGCGTCCGTGGCCTGGCATTGCGAGGTGGCGATGGTGTGCTCCACGCCGGCGGCGTCCCTGTAGACCGACCGGTAGAGACCACGCAGTTGGTCGTTGATGGTGCCCGAGTGCTCGAGCTCGAGGCGATATGAGCCGGGCTCCAACCCGGATTCGAGTTTCAGTGTCGCCCGCTCGGTCTCTTCGTCGTGGGCGATCTCACCGACGGCACCGACGCCGGAGAGGGTCGCCGACTTGATGCCTACCTCCGCCACGTTGAGGGCGATTGCATCCGTCTTCACTTTCACCTCGATGTCGATCCCGGTCGTGCCGGTGAAGCTGAGTGTTTCGAGGTCGAGCTCGAGCCGGATGTCGTAGTGGACCGGCTCTATGTGCCGAGGCAGCCTGAAAGGGTTGTCGGACAAGGGTGATTCTCCTGCTCAGGGGACCTGTCAATGGTAACTGCCACTCGGTTCGGCGGGAACCTGGATATCTACGGGCCCGGCCCTAACCTCGCGGCGGTGAGCGACAGGTCGACGATCCTCGTCAGCGTGAACGGGCCCGACCGCCCGGGCATCTCGGCAGGGTTGATGGACGTCCTCACCGCCAGTGGCGCAGAGGTATTCGACGTCGAGCAGATAGTTGTGCGGGGGCGGCTCACACTCAACGTCCTCATCGGGGTCCAGGGCGAGAAGGCCACGATCCGGGACCTCCTGCTATTCGGATGGGAGCAGCGTCTCCAGATCGACTTTCAGCTGGTCGAGACGACACCCACCCCCATCAAGGCGATGACCGTCGTCACGATCCTGGGTGAGCGCATCGGCCCGGAGGATTTCGGGTTGGTGGCGCGTGCCATCGCCGACGGGCAGGGAAACATCGAGCGCATCTTCAGGTTGTCCCGCTACCCGGTGATCTCCTACGAGCTCACGGTGTCCAATGGGGACACCGACAAGATCAGGGAGCAGCTGATCGCCGTGGCCGCGGCGCGTCCCATCGACATAGCGATACAGCCCGAGGGCCTGGAGCGCAGGGCCAAGCGGCTGGTGGTGATGGACGTCGACTCGACTCTCATAGAGAACGAGGTGATCAATCTGCTCGCCGACGAGGCGGGAGTCGGTGACAAAGTGGCCGAGATCACCGCATCCGCGATGCGTGGGGAGGTCGATTTCGAAGGATCGCTGCGTGAGCGCGTGGCCCTGCTGGAGGGACTGGGTGAGGATGCGATCGATCGCGTTTCGGCCCGGATCTCGGTCACCCCGGGAGCCCGCACCTTCATCCGCACGTTGAAGAGGATGGGGATGAAGACGGCCATAGTCTCGGCCGGCTTCACCCGATTCGCCGACGGCCTCGCCGCCAAGCTGAAGATCGACTACTCGCTGTCGAACACACTGGAGATGAAGGAAGGCGTCCTCACCGGTCGGCTCACCGGAGAGCTGGTCGACGGTCCCCGTAAGGCGATGTTCCTTCGTGAGATCGCGGCCGCAGAGGGCATCTCCACCGCGCAGGTCGTGGCGATAGGTGACGGCGCCAACGACCTGGATATGCTCTCCGTGGCCGGCCTGGGCATAGCCTTCAACGCCAAGCCGGTGGTTCGTGAGCGTGCCGACACCTCTGTCTCCGTCCCCTACCTCGATGCCGTGCTCTTCCTGATGGGGGTGCGTCGTGACTACGTCGAGGCTGCCGACGCGGCAGACCCGGAGTTCGCCGGTGGGCCCCTCCTCGAGGTTCCCGGCACACCACCGGCCTAGCTGGTTTCTCCTTCATCGCCCCACTCGTGGTGGAAGAACTCGCCGCGAGGGCGGTCGACGCGCTCGAAGGTGTGGGACCCGAAGTAGTCGCGCTGCGCCTGAATCAGGTTGGCGGGAAGCCGTCGTGATCGCATGGCGTCGAAGTAGGCGAGGGCGCTCGAATAGGCGGGGGCAGGGATGCCCGCCGTGGCCGCACCCGCGACGACACGACGCCATGGCGCTTCGGCCTCCTTCAGAGCGTCGCTGAAAAAGGAGGCGCCGGACAGGTCCTCCAGGTCTGGCTGGGAGACGTAAGCGTCGGTGATCTCAGTGAGAAACCGGGCCCTGATTATGCAGCCGGCGCGCCAGATCGAGGCCAGCATGCCGGGCCGAAGCCCCCATCCGTGCTCGTCGGAGGCGCCGGCGAGGAGACGAAACCCCTGCGCATAGGAGATGATCTTTGAGGCATAGAGGGCCGACTCGATGTCATCGACTGAGACGCCATCGACCGGGCCGACGGCGCTGGGGAAGCGTTCGGCGTTCTGAGCTCGCCGCCCCGGGTCCGAGCTGACTATCCGGGCGTAGACCGCCTCCGCCACCAGGGAGGTGGGCTCGGCAGAGTCCATCGAGGCGATCACGGTCCACTTCCCTGTCCCCTTCTGGCCGGCGGCATCGAGGATCTTGTCGATCAGTGGCTCCCCGTGCTCGGTCGTCCTGAGGATGTCTGCGGTTATCTCGACGAGATACGACTCGAGACGCGACTCGTTCCAGCGTGAGAACACCTCTCCGATCTCGGCGGGAGACATGCCCAGTCCCCGTCGCATGATGTCGTATGCCTCGGCGATCACCTGCATGTCCCCGTACTCGATTCCGTTGTGCACCATCTTCACGAAGTGGCCGGCGCCACCCTCACCGACCCAGTCACAGCATGGGGCTCCGTCGGGGGCGACCGCGGCTATCCCCTGGAGCAAGTCCTTCACGTGTGGCCATGCGTCGGGGTCCCCTCCGGGCATGATGGACGGCCCATGACGAGCCCCTTCCTCGCCGCCAGAGACCCCCGCACCCACGAACCTGATTCCCCGCTCCGACAGGCTGTGATAACGCCGGGCGGTGTCCGTGTAGAGCGAGTTACCTCCGTCGATGATGATGTCGCCCTCGTCGAGGAGAGGAGCAAGGTCGTCGATGACGGCGTCTACCGGAGGCCCGGCCTTGACCATCAGCAGCACCACTCTCGGGGTCGCCAGGGATTGCACCAGCTCCTCGTAGGTGCCGGCCGCGACTATGTCCTTCGAGGCCGCCTCCCCGGCCATGAATCCGTCGGTCACCGTCTCGGTTCGGTTGTGCACGGTCACCCGGTTCCCGGAGTCGGCGAGGTTGAGGGCGAGGTTGGCGCCCATCACGGCTAGGCCGACTACAGCGATGTCAGATCGTCTGGTCACGTACCGAGGCTATTACTTCGTGTCAGACACACCTAGCCTTCGCCCTGGTTGAGCATGTCCTATCTCGGAATCGATATCGGCGGGTCGGGGATCAAGTCGGCGCTGGTTGACGTCGACGACGGGTCACTCATGTCGGAGAGATTCCGCGTGGACACCCCCCAGCCGGCAACACCTGATGCCTGCGCCGGGGTTGTCGCGACTCACATCGCTCACCACGGCTACGGCGGGCGCCTGGGTGTGGGCTTCCCCGCCGTCGTGAGGAATGGCACGGCCGAGTCGGCCAACAACATCGATCAGGCATGGATCGGCACAAGCGTCGCCGGGGTGATCGGCGCCGCGACCGGGCTCGACGTCGTCGTGATCAACGACGCCGACGCCGCCGCCGTGGCAGAGGCCGCATTCGGGGCGGCGAAGGGGGTGGGTGGCCTGGTCTTGACCATCACGTTCGGGACGGGGATCGGCTCGGGGATGCTGGTGGATGGAAGACTCGTCCCCAATCTCGAGCTCGGCCAGATCGAGCTCGAGGGGCATTCGCCGGCGGAGAGCTACTTCTCGGCCAAGGCCCGGCGCACCGAGAACCTGGACTGGGATCAGTGGGGGGCGAGGGCGAACAGGTACCTGACCCACGTCTGCGCCGTGTTCTCACCGGATCTCATGGTCATCGGTGGGGGACTGGCCAAGCATTGGGACGAGTACACGGACACTCTCGACGAGTCGCTGCCTCTGGTGCCGGCGACCCTGGGAAACAATGCCGGGCTGATCGGCGCCGCCCTGATGGCGGCGAGGGCCTAGCCACCGATCAGGAAGTCGGCGAACCTCTTGGCCGCCTTCTCCGGGAGCCGAACGTCGAGGATGGTCCCATCCGCGTCGTGTTTCTCGGCCATGACATCGCCGAGGCGGTGCGCCGCTGCCACCAGGTCTCCCCGGTCGTAGGGAATGCTCAGCGTGAGGGTGACGAGCCCTTTGGCCAGAGCATGGGTGATTGCCTCCAGCAGTGTCCCCAGGCCCAAGCCGTCCCGTGCCGAGATCAGCACGGCGTCGGGCCAGAGGTTCTGAAGCCGTTTCCTGGCAGGCGCGGTCAGGGCGTCGGCCTTGTTCAGGACCAGGATCTGGGGAACCGAAGACGCTCCGATCTCCTCCAACACCTCGTTCACGGCGTCTATCTGGCCCTCAGGGTCGTC
>JBAVPF010000171.1:0-2495 GCA_049692815.1 Acidimicrobiia bacterium | reverse complement strand
GCCTTGTTGATCGAGGAGGACGGCTCCTGGGGGCCCTTCGGGGCGAAGGGGGTCGGCGAGCCTCCCACGATCTCATCGACGGCAGCAGTGGTCGCAGCGATTCGGGCTGCCACCGGGAGAGAGCTGGCGAGAGTGCCGGTGAGGCCCCAGGACATCGCGCTGTAGCGTTCGGACATGGAAGAGTTCATCCGAAGGCTTCCCAAGGCGGAATTGCATCTCCACATCGAGGGGACACTCGAGCCTCAGATGATGTTCGATCTCGCCGCTCGCAACGGTTACGAGCTGCCATTCCCGGACGCCGAGTCGGTGATGGCGGCCTACAAGTTCCGGAACCTCCAGTCATTCCTGGACATCTACTACCAGGGGGCCGCGGTGTTGCAGACACCCGGCGACTTCCACGAGCTGGCGATGGCCTACTTCGACCGCGCCGCCGCCGACGGGGTCCGCCACGCCGAGGTCTTCTTCGACCCTCAGACGCACACCGCCCGCGGCGTCGGGTTCGAGGTGTTCATGGAGGGGCTGCGCTCGGCACAGTCCGAAGCCGGGAGTCGTCATGGCATCAGCTCGGGCTTGATCATGTGCTTTCTCCGCCATCTCGGCGGTGATGCCGCTGTCGCGACGATGCGGGAGGCGGAGCCTCATCTCGAGGGTGTGGTGTCGGTCGGCCTGGATTCCTCGGAGGTCGGCTATCCACCCGAGCTCTATGCCGAGGCCTTCGAGCAGGCTCGTCGGCTGGGGCTGCGGGCAGTGGCACACGCCGGGGAGGAAGGCCCTCCCGAATACGTGCTCGGGGCCCTCGACTGGCTCGGGGCAGAGCGCATCGATCACGGCGTGAGGAGCCTGGAGGACTCCGATCTGACCAAACGCCTCCGTGAGCAGCAGATACCGCTGACCGTCTGTCCACTCTCCAATGTCGCCCTCCAGGTCGTCGACCGGATCGTCGACCACCCTCTCCCTTCGATGCTCGAAGCGGGTCTCTTGGTGAGCGTCAACTCAGACGATCCCGCCTACTTCGGCGGGTACGTGGCCGAGAACTACCTGGCTCTTGCGGAAGACCTCATCTTCGACACTGAGGTTCTGGCGCATCTCGCCGCGAACTCGATCAAGTCGTCGTTCCTGGATGACCGGCGCAAGAACGATCTCCTCGAGGAGATCACACACGTCGGTCCCTAGCGGGGCACGAGAGCGAGCTGTCGGGAGAGAGCCACCAGACGGCCATGTTCGTCCCACAGCTCGCCGTCTTCCTCCAGCATGCCGCCCGTGACGAATCGTGTGGTGAGCCGTGCTGCCAGCCATCCCTTCGGCTCCGGGTCCCTGATCTGGATGGACAGCTCGACTGTCGGTGTCCAGCCGGGGGTGAACTTGGAGTTGAAGATGGCCGGCGGGAATGAGTCGGTCGCCATGACCACGGCATGGACGTCCATCGGCTCGTCGTCGAGAAGACGGAACCATCCGCGGAATGAGGGCACGGGCGCGTAGTTGCCCAGGAAGGCGGCAGCGTCCTCGGGGTGGAGCCTGATCTCGATCTGTCCGTGGAACTCCGGCGGGAACGGCGCTCCCTCGCTGGGCTCCGGCCTGAAGCACTCCTCGGGCGGTGGCAGGTCCGGCGGGTCGCCGACCACGATGTCACGGTCGGGGACGGGACGACCGGCCTCGGCGAAGACGCCGGTGGCATAGAAGAGGTTGGTGCCGTCCCGGCCCACTGCGGCGCGCAAGGTGGTCATGTTCCGCCCTCGTTTGAGCGTCTCCACCGAGATGTCGACCGGTCCCGGGGTCGAAGGGCTCACGAAGGTCGAGGAGACCGAGATGAGGGAGCGCCCACCGGCATCTCTCTCCATCGACCGCGTGGCCAGGGACAGGGCATAGCCGCCGTTGGTGAAGCCCGTGATGTCCCAGCCGTCCTGGAGCCGGCCCTCCCACATCCCTTCTCCGCCGGATACGGCGGACGCCTCGGCGAATCTCATCGCAGCTCCACGCCCCGGCCTGCTCCGACCACTCCGATACGCACCGGCATGTGCTCCTCGACACGAGCCAGGACGTCCTTCTCGGCCTGGGGAGACACCACCAGGCAGAACCCGATGCCGAGGTTGAACGTGCGTTGCATCTCCGGCTCGCTCACCCCGTGCGACGAGATGAGGTGGAACACCTCGGGGCGTTCCCACGATCCGAGGTCGACGGTGGCGCCCAGGTCGTCGGGGAGAGCGCGCGCCAGGTTGTGGGCGATGCCGCCACCTGTGATGTGGGCCGCGGCATGGACGCCTTCGAGCCCGGCGAGCGAGACGATCGCCGGGGAGTAGATGACGGAAGGCTCGAGGAGCGTCCCGGCGAGGGCGTCAACCTCGTCTCCGAGCACAGCTCGCACCAGTGAGAACCCGTTGGAGCGGAGGTTCGGGGAGTGGAGGCCGATGATCAGATCCCCGGCAACGACCCGCTCAGGGCCGAGGACGCCCGCCGCCCCCACCACCCCGACCGCGGTGCCGGCCAGATCCACCGCA
>JBAVPF010000170.1:0-9940 GCA_049692815.1 Acidimicrobiia bacterium | reverse complement strand
GTGGACGGTCGAGCACATCGGTGAGCATCCCCTCGCACCCGACGAGGCGGACGGCGTCGTTGCGGCAGCTCAGCGTGCGATCGGGGATCGTCCTCTCGAGATCGAGGTGGTCAACGAGATACCGCTGGCACGCGGGCTCGGCTCCTCCGCGGCGGCGTTCGTGGCCGGAGCCGCCGCCGCACTGCGGGCGGTGGGGGAGGAGGCGGTGCCAGGCAGGGTGTTCCGCATAGCGGCGGATATGGAGGGCCACCCCGATCAGGCGGCGGCCGCGGTATATGGAGGGCTCGTGCTCATCCCCGCGGAGGGTATGCCGATGCGACTCCCCATCCATCCGTCACTCCGACCGGTGCTGGCGGTTCCGCCCACACGTCTTCCCACGTACCAGGCCCGCGCCATCCTCCCCGAGTCATACGAGCGTGATGTGATGACCCGCAGCCTCAGTCGCATGGCGGCACTCATCGCCGGGCTCACCACCGGTGACCCCGGGATGTTGGCGGCGGCCCACGGTGACGAGATCCATGAGGGCCCCAGAGCGGCATTGAGCCCCGAGGTGGGTGAGCTCATCGCGGTGGCCAGGAGAGCCGGGGCACCCCACGCCGCCAGATCGGGAGCCGGGCCGTCGGTGATGGCGATGACCACCAAGGAGCATGCCGATCGCGTGGCAGAGGCCTTCGCAGAATGGGGCGCGCAGGTACTCACCGGTCCGGTGGAGACCACCGGACTGATCTGACCGAACGGGAGCCGAAAAGCGGGGGTGGCCCCGCCCTTGGCCCGGCTGCCCGTGCGCCTTCCGTCAGTCCTCGCTCCGGGGTCCTCTGACCGTGGTCACCGCGATGGTCCCAAGTGCCACCAGGCCGATGGCCAACCCCAGAAGGGCGCCCTCGGAGCTACCGGTGAAGGGCAGCACCACGATGCCGCCGACTTCGGCGGTAGTGCTGGTGGTGCTTGCGGTGATAACGGTGGGGAGGACCTTGGTGGGGATAGTCGACGTTGCCTCCACGGCCAGCGTGGTGGTCGTCGTCTCCTCCGGCAGCGTGGTGGTCGTTGTCTCCTCCGGCAGCGTGGTGGTCGTTGTCTCCTCCGGCAGGGTCGTGGTGGTCGTCTCGACGAACGTGGTCGTGGTCGGCTTCACGCACAACAGTGAAAGCTCACTCCCGGCGCCTCGATCGTCACACGCCGCCGATGCCTCACCCCTGTTGAGGAGGAAGAAGATCGACATGGCTGCCGCAACGAAGATGACCGTTGCCAGCGTGAATCTGACCGCTCTTCCAGCCTTCATAACCCCCCCTTTCTCGACACTCAACGTAGGCATCGATCACAGGCCGCACCAGGGCCGAATGACAGAAATCCGGGTCCCAACTCGGTGTATCCCGTGGGCATGGTCGGAACGTCGGACGACGTTCGGGGTTAATGTCGATCTCCCGATACGAGGAAGAGATTGCACGAGATCGACATCACCTACTGCGTTCCCTGAAACTATCTGGACCGCGCCGTGAGCGCGGCAGGGGACATCCTTTCCAGATATCAGCACGTCATCGACTCACTGACGTTCACGACCGGGTCGAAGGGGGTGTTCGACGTGACCGTCGACGGCGCCCTCCTCTACTCGAAGGCGGAGACAGGGCGTCATGCCAACCCGGGTGAGGTGCTGGAGCTGTTCGTCGAGAAGTACGGGGAAGGGGTGCCCATCTACGGGCAGGAGTGAGCGGCTCCCGCCCGCCAGGTCTCCCTCGTCGGCTTGACCTAGTGCCGATGTACCGCCACCATTGGGGTGTCTCCCCCCTTCAGAGAGGTTTGTTCAATGGGCTCGCTCGTCAAGAAGCGACGTAAGAAGATGTCGAAGCACAAGTACCGCAAGCGCATCAAGGCCAACCGTCACAAGCGCAAGAAGTAGCCCATTCGGTGATTTGGAGTACCGGGCCCCTCACGGGCCCGGTACTCGCGTCACAGCTGTATTCCGAGCCAGACGATGACCAGGGCCAGGATGAGGATGATTCCCTGGATGGCCCCACGCAGGGCCGGGCTCTGTTGACGGGCGAAGAGCGAGTGCCAGGCGGCGAAGATCGCCGAGACCACGACGAGCCCGATCTTGACCGAGAGAGTCGTGCTCCAAACCCGGTCGAACAACATCAGCGAGCCGGTTGTCACCTGGACCGTCAAGGCGATCCAGGAAACAAGGCCGAATCGCCTCGCAACCGCCCGGACTACTTCCATGTCATCTGTCTGGGCACGGATCGCGGGCACGAGCGCACCGACGACGATCAGGCCACCGACCCACACTGCGGCCCCGAGGATGTGCAGGTAGAGGAGAACGTCCACGGGGTGGATGTTCGACGAAGCCGGCGTGTATGTCGAGCCGGTGTCAGCGCTGGTCGCGCAGGAAGTCTTCGATCTCTTCGACGAGGCGGTCTGCCTGCTGGTCATCCTCCTCTACGGCCTCGTGCTCCAGGCGCTCCACGTACTGGCGAAGCTCCCTGTTCTCCCCTATCGCCTCGTCGACGGTGTCACGGAACTCCCGCGACCTGGTGGTCAGGTCGCTGATCTCCACGGACAGGCCGAGCAGCTCCGATGCCTTGATGGTCAGAGCCTCGACTGCTGGCGGGTAGTCCTGGTTGGAGAGGTAGTGGGGCACCGCAGCCCAGACCGATATCACGTCGATGCCGGCACTGCCCAGGGCGTGATTGAGCACACCCAGGATCCCCGTCGGGCCCTGGTAGCCCGATGGGAGCAAACCGTGCAGCGTCAAGGCGTCGGGGCGGGTGGCCGATCCGACGAGCGGCACGGGCAGCGTGTGGGCGACCTGGCCGATGAAGGCACCCAGCGTCACGACCTTGCCGACACCGAGTGTCAACAGAGCATCCACCAACTCGTTGGTGAAGGCCTTCCACTTGTAGTTCGGCTCCTCGCCGAGGAGGACCACGAGGTCCCGCCGAGGGCCACGTATCGCATAGAGCTCGTTTTCGGGCCAGTCGATCTTGCGGGTGCCCCCCTCGTCGAGGACGACCATGGGTCGGCGGACTTGAAAGTCGTAGTGCTCGTCGGGGTCGAAGGTGGCGATCAGCTCACTTTCGAAAGAGTCGAGGAAGCGCTCGGCCGCAAGGCTGGCCGAGTCGCCGGCGTCACCCCAGCCCTCGAAGGCGATAAGGGCGACCGGATCGTTGAGGATCGGTCGATCCAACCATTCCAACGAGCCCATGACTCAAACCTACACGTCTGATCGCTCTACGCGACCGAAGTCGTAGAACGGCCGAAACCGTCTGAGCCGGAGAGCGTTGAGCACCACCGAGACGGAGGAGAAGGCCATTGCGCCGGCGGCGATCGTCGGGTTGAGGAGACCAACCGCGGCGACGGGAATCGCAATCGAGTTGTACAGAAAGGCCCAGATCAGGTTGCCCTTGATCGTCCGCAACGTCGCTGCGGCCAGTTCGACGGCAACCGGGGCAAGCCGCGGGTCGTCATGGAGGAGCACTATGTCCCCGGCCTCCACGGCGACGTCGGTGCCCGAGCCGACGGCGAGACCGAGATCGGCCTGTGTCAGGGCGGGCGCGTCGTTCACGCCGTCGCCGAAGAACGCGACGAACTGCCCGTGTTCCTGTAGATGCCCGACGTGCTTCGCCTTCGAGTCGGGGGTGGCCCCGGCGTAGACGCGGTCGATCCCGATCCGATCGGCGACCAAGAAAGCCGTCTCGTGATTGTCACCTGTGGCCATCTCGATCGAAATGCCGAGCTGTTGCAGACGCTCCACGGCCGACGTCGATTCGGGCCTGACGGAATCGGACACTGCTATCACGCCCCGAACCTCGCCGTCCCATCCGGCATAGAAGGTGGTGTGCCCGGCCGTCTGGCCTCGTCGAAGGTCTTCGGCCCAGCGATCCATCCCGCCCATGCCGTGCTCGGTCATGAACGGGGCCGATCCGGCAACGACACGATGGCCGGACACCACGCCGGCGACTCCCATCCCGGGGGTGCTCTCGACCTCTTCGGCGCCGATGAGGGTCACGTCCGCCTCGTCGGCGGCCAAGGCGACTGCGATACCAACGGGGTGGCCGGAGGCGGCTTCCACGGAGCCGACCAGTCTCAGGAACTCGTTGCGGTCGTAATCGGTCACGATCGACTGCGGTGCCATCACGCCGGTGGTCAGTGTGCCGGTCTTGTCGAAGACGACCACATCGATCTGTCCGGCCTGCTCGAAGACCTCTGCCCGCTTGTAGAGCACTCCGAGCTCAGCACCGCGGCCGCTGCCCACCATGACCGCGGTAGGTGTGGCCAACCCGAGTGCGCACGGACAGGCGATGATCAGGACCGAGACGGCGATCCTGACCGCCGTGGCGACGCCATCCCCGGCAAAGAAGAGCCAGAAACCGAACACGCCGAGGGTGATCAGGAGAACGCCGGTCACGAAGCGCCCCGAGTAGATATCGGCGAGCCGTTGGATCGGGGCCTTGGACCCCTGAGCCTCCTCGACCATGCGAACGATGGCGGCGAGCGTGGTATCGGCGCCGACCCGTGTCGCCCTCATGACCAGCTGCCCGCCCTGGTTCACGGTGGCGCCGACGACGTCGTCGCCCTCGAACTTGGAGACGGGACGTGACTCACCGGTGAGCATTGACTCGTCGACGGTGCTCGAGCCCGATTCGACGACGCCGTCGGTGGGGATTCGCTCTCCGGGCCGGACGAGCAGCCTGTCACCGGGGAGGACCTGGTCGACCGCGACACGTCGCTCGCCGTCATGGGTGAGGATCGTCGCCTCCTTCGCCCCCAACTCGAGCAGCCGGTGAACGGCCGAGGATGCTCGTCCCTTCGCTCGCGCCTCGAACACCTTCCCCAGCGTGATGAGGGTGATGATCATCCCGGCGGTCTCGAAGAAGACGACCCCATCCGAGGGGAGGACGGCCAACGAGTACACGTAGGCGGAGAGCGATCCCAGAGAGATCAGCGTGTCCATGTTCGCCGCCCCGCTGCGTGCCTGCTTCAGGGCGTTACGGTGGTACTGGGAGCCGGCCCAGAAGACGACGGGCGTGATCAGCAATCCCTGGGCGATCGAGTTCCACAGGGCGTGGGGTCCCAGGAGGTGTAGGAGCATCGCCGGTGCCGTCAGGACGAGTGCGATCAGGAAACGCCGGCGTTGCTCGGCCTCCTCGCTTGTGTACATCTCGACCACGTCGCGCGACTCACCGGAGCGATCACGCGGGGTGAGCTTGTAGCCGATTTTGTCCACCGCGGAGGTGATCGCCCCGAGGTCGGCATCCGGACTCAGCCGGACGGATGCCGATGCACCCGCGAGGTTCACGGCGGCGTTGTCCACGCCCTCCTGACGGGACAAGACCCTCTCGATGCGCACCGCACAGGTGGCACAGGTCATCCCATCGACGTCGAAGAGGAGGTTCTCGGTCTTATCCGAAGACGGCGTAGCCCTGCTCCTCGATTGTCTTCTTGATGGTGTCGAGACTCACCGTGCCTTCATCGAACGTGACGTCGAGAATGGCGTCGGGAACGGATACCTCGACGGTGTCGACACCGCCGAGGCCTCCGACTGCGCCCTCGAGGCTCGTCTTACAGTGGCCACAATGGACCTCGGGGACTTGGAGGGTGGTCTGTGTGCTCAATGTTGTCCTTTCGGGATCGTCTGGCATCTGAAGGGGTCGTCACATTCCGCCGGGTCGAGGGATTTCGCCTGCTCGATGATGTCGGTGAGACGTCTCCGAGTTCTGACCAGCTCTGCCATCTGCCTGTCGACCTCGCGGAGATGGATCTCCAGAGAGGCGATCACGTGGGCGCAGGTGGACTCACCGGCGTCGCGCAACTCGAGGATTGCCTGGATCTCCATCAGCGACAACCCGGCGGACTGTGCGTCCTGGATGAAGGTGATGCGATCCGCGGCAGCCGGGTCATAGACCCGGTAGCCGTTGGGAGCGCGCTCCGGCTCGGGGAGGACGCCCAATTCCTCGTAATACCTGATGGCCTTTGTCGAGATCCCGGTTCTCCGGGCGAGCTGACCGATCTTCATACAGCGATCGTACCAGCCCAACCTTCCAGTTGACTAGAAGGTGGGGGCGGCCTCAATGAAGAGACCCCCGCTATCGGCGGGGGTCTCTTCGAACGTCGTGACGGGTCGGGCTCATTCCTCGCCGTCAACTATCTTGCCCCTCACCCGGGGGAACCGGATCGGGGCGTGTGCGTGGCAATACTCGGCCTTGTTGTACTGGCTGAGCCTTGTCTCACATCCTGGCTTGGCGCATACGCGACCGCGGGCGAACCGCTTGGAAGGGCGTGTCATGCCCTTGATCGCCGCACCTCTCACTGTGTCTGTCATTTGTGGCCCTCCTGGTCTGGGCCGGCACCTGTCTTGTTCTATCGGGCCCCATCGGACCCGGCTTCCGCACCATGAGTATCGGATACGTAACTCGATGGTTTGTGCCGTAACGGTAAATAGGGGGTAAAGCCTTCCCCATTGGGTATCGGCACTATGACGACGGGACCTCTATAGTTGGTTCCCTCGATACCCAGCTTCCTGAGAAACGCCTTGTTGTCGGGTTCTCTTCCGAGGAAGTTTACAAGCATCTCGTCAGCGTCCAAAGAGCCTCCCTTGCTGAGCACCTCTCGTCGGTATGCCTTACCCACTTCCGGGTTGGTCACACCTTCCTCCTCGAACCTGGAGAACATGTCGTCGCCGAACACCTCCGCCCACATGTACCCGTAGTAGCTGGCGTCGTACCCGCCCATGATGTGCCCGAACGATGCGAGAGGGAACGTCCCGGCATGGGGCGGGAGCATCGTGATCTCCGAGCCCCTGGCGAGGATGGCGTCGAGGTCGCGGTCGGGACCGGCGTGGATCTCCTGGTCCCACCAGCCGTAGCACATCTGACGCAACTGGAACATCGCCTTGTTCAGGTTGCGGGCCGCGACCAACTGTGAGACCAATTCCTCGGGTATCGGGTCACCGGTCTCGTAGTGACGGGCGAACCTGGCCAACACTTCCGGTCTCCAGACCCAGTGCTGCATGATCTGGCTTGGCGCTTCCACGAAGTCCCGTTCGGTCTGCGTGCCGGAGAACGTGGCGAAGTCCGTCCGGCCGAGATTCTGATGGAGCACGTGGCCGAACTCGTGGAAGAGAGTCTCCACCTCGGAGTGCTGGAGCAATGACGGTGAGCCCTTGGTCGGCTTGGTGAAGTTGGCCACCATGGCGCAGAGAGGGTTCTGGAACGAACCGTCCTCTCTGACACGGCTCCGGATGAGAGGGAACTCGGCCGCATGCCCGTACTTGCCCTCTCTGGGGAAGAGGTCGAGATAGAACCTCGAGATCTCCTCACCGGTGTCTGCCTCGTGGATGCTGAACATCTGCACGTCCGGGTGCCATGCGTCGAAATCGGTGATCTCCTCGAATCTGATCCCGAACATCTCGGAGGTCAGCTCGAACATGCCCTCGAGGACCTCGGGGAGAGGGAAGTACTTCGCCACCTCGAAGTTGTCGACTCCGTAGTCGGTCCTTCGCTGCTGGGTGTCGTAGTAGGCCCAATCCCAAACCTGGACGGTTATGTCCCCGGTATCGGCCTCGAGCAACTTGGCGACCTCGGCGATCTCCCGCTTGGCCGCGGTCGTCAGGGGCCCCGTCAGCTCGTCGTACATCTCCTTGACCCGTTCGGGGGTCTTCGCCATGCGGGTCTCCAGCCGGTGATGCGCCCAAGTGGGGAGCCCGAAGGCATCGGCGATCTGCTGGCGAAGCTGCACGGCCTCTTCGAGCAGCTTGCGATTCTCCTCCACGGCAACGGTGTTGAACTTGAAGCGGAGCTGCTCGCGCAGGTCACGACGCGGTGAGTTCTCCAGGAACGGGATCATGTCCGGGTAGGCGATGGTGACTTTGTGCTTCCCGGTCTCCTCGTCCACGGCGAGACCGTCGATGAATGCGTCAGGAAGGCCTTCGAGATCCTCTCGGGTGCAGAGGATCCAGTCCTCCCACTCGTCGATGTTCTGCTGGTATCGCACCCCCAGCTCGATCCCGCGCTGAGTCATTTGCCTGACCCTTTCCCGGGTGTCGGGATCGAGCTCGTGACCGGCGCGTCTCAGGTCTCTGAGGGTGAATTCCAGCATTCGGGCCTTCTCGCCTGTCAGCGAGGTGGCCTCTTCGGTCGACGCGAAGTCTTGGATGGCCCCGTTCAGGTCGTCGCGGAAGTAGATCTCGGACCCCCACTTGGAGAGCTTCTCCTCCGCCTCCTTGGCCGACCCCCGCACTTCTTTCTCGGGGTGCACGTAGCCCATGAATGCGTACCGGGTCGTGGCGCGATCGAGGATGTCGGCGATGCGGTCGAGAGGGCCGAGGGTGTTGTCGAACGTGCGCTCACCCTGGACCGCGACGATCGAACCGAGGACTTCCTCGGCTTCGGCGATCGCAGCGTCGATGCCGCGCTCGATCTCGGCATGCGTCAGCGTCGAGTAGTGGGACATGAGTCTGGCCAGGGTAGTTCGTAGTTATCTTGACTCCCGATGTGGTCGTTGTCCGCCGGAGTCCACCACCTGAATCACGGTTCTTTCGGTGCCGTCCCCCTCGAGGTGCAACAGGCGCAGTCGATGTGGAGGGCTCGTTGGGAGGAGAATCCGACGAAGTTCGTGATGTCGGAGATGGGCCCTGCTGTTCAAGTGGCCCGGGATTCGCTTGCCGAGTTCTTGGGGGCGGAGAGCGAAGCGCTCGCTCCAGTGCGCAACGCCAGTCAGGGCGTGGCGGCGGTGGTCCGGTCCATCGAGCCTCTGCTCGGTGCGGGTGACGAGATCGTCACCACGAGCCAGGACTACAACGCAGTGCGACAGACGCTCGAGTACGCGGCGACGAGGACCGGGGCGAAGGTGCGGGTCGTGGATGTCCCCTTCCCCCTCGAGTCTCCCAACGTGGTCACCAACGCCGTCCTCGGCTCGGTGGGGGAGCGCTGCCGGCTCGTGGTGCTCGATCACATCACGTCACCCACCGGGCTCATCTACCCGGTCGAGCGGATCGTCGCCGAGCTCGAGCCCGAAGTGCCGGTCCTCGTGGACGGTGCTCACGGGCCGGGTCAGGTTCCTCTTCGACTCGACGCTCTCGGTGCCAGTTGGTACACCGGGAACCTGCACAAGTGGTTCTGCGCACCCAAAGGTTCGGCGTTTCTACACACTCGGACCGACCGGAGGGAGATGACGGTTCCAACCGTCATCTCCCACGGATGGAACACACCTCCCGGCGATCGCAGTCGCTATCTGGGCCTGTTCGATTGGACGGGCACAGACGACGTGACGGGCTGGCTGGTGATTCCGGATGTCATCCGCATCGTGGGTGGGATCGATCCAGGAGGATGGCCCGCCTTGATGAAGCGGAATCACGAGATGGTGATGGGGGCGAGGGACGACATCTGCGCCGCCCTGGGAATCGTTGCGCCCGCACCCGACGAGATGATCGGGTCGATGTGTGCGATCCCGCTTCCGGACCATGAGGGGGACGATCCCGGGGGAATCGACTCTCCGCTGGGCCGGCATCTTCTCGAAGAAGGCTTCGAGACCGTGGTCTCCATATGGCCGCGATGGCCCCATCAGTTGCTCCGCATCTCCGCACACGCCTACAACACGCCGGATGAGTACCGCGAGTTGGCGATGCGACTCAGCGAGCAGGCGGGGTGAACAACCTCTCTGCCTGATCGCGGGTCAGCGCCTCGGCGGGGTTGATGCCGTGTCTGCTCACCGCGGCGCCGATTCCGGTCTCCGGGTCGGGAAGCTCGACCGGTGAGTCGCTGCCCCCGATGAGCGGGACTCCGGCCTCGAGCAGCGACCTGAACGGGTAGGCCCGGCCCATTCGCGCGGCGCCGAGCCGCTTCTCCAGCCAAGACTCCTCGGAGGCCAGGAATGCAGGTTGTATCGATGCGGTCACGCCGAGACGGGCCATTCGCTCGATCGTCGCCTCGCTGAGGATTGAGGCGTGCTC
>JBAVPF010000169.1:0-5404 GCA_049692815.1 Acidimicrobiia bacterium | reverse complement strand
CTTCGAAGCCGAGCTCGACCGGTGTGTCCCGGCCGAAGATGTTGACGAGCACGACGACCTTCTGCTGGTCGATGTTGAGCTCTTCGATCACCCCGTTGAAATCCGCGAACGGTCCGGTGACGACACGAACCTGCTCGCCGACGTCCCATTCCGGCTTGAAGCGGGGCTTGCCTTTCTCCTCTTCTTCCTGGACGCCGAGGAACCGCTCCACCTCGCGTCTGGAGAGTGGGGTCGGCTTCTGGGCGTTCCCGGCGACGAACCCGGTGACGCCTGGGGTGTTGCGCACCGCGTACCAGGAGTCGTCGTCGAGGGTCATGCGAACGAGGATGTAGCCGGGGAAGACCTTCTTGGGGACGGTGACCTTCTTGCCGCCCTTGAACTCGACGACGTCCTCCATCGGGATGTGGACCTCGAAGATGCGATCTTCCATGTGCATCGACTGAATACGGGTCTCGAGGTTGGCCTTCACCTTGTTCTCGTATCCGGAGTAGGAGTGGATCACGTACCAGTCTCCGGGCAAATCGTACGGGCTGGCGGGCTTGAGAGCCTCGGCCGGCTCCTCGGTCTCCTCCGCCGGGGCGGCAGCCTCGGCCGGCTCCTCGGTCTCCGCCGCCGGGGAATCCTTCTCAACGGCTTCGGCCGGCTCTTCGGTCTCCTCGGTCGGTGCCTCAGGAGGCGCAGAAGCTTCGACAGGCTCCTCGGCCACCTCGGTAGCCTCCTCAACGGCTTCGGCAGGCTCTTCGGTCTCTTCGATCGCTGCCTCCGCCGTTTCCTCGGTGTCTACGACGGTTTCGGCTCCGGGCGCAACATCGTCTTCGACCACGTCATCGTTCGCGACGATCTGGTCGGTCTCGACCTCATCGACTTCGCCGTCGGCGTTCTCCTCGAACTCGGGGCTCTCCGCGGGTTGTGTGGTCAACGTCATCCGCCCCTCTGATCCACGAGCCAAAGCACTACCTCTTTAGCGCCGATGTCGAAGACGAAGACGACGACGGTCAGCACTGCGGACGTGATGAGTGTGACGGTGGTGAAAGCGATCATCTGCTCACGGGTGGGCCAGGTGACCTTGCGCAACTCGACTCTCACTTCGTGCAGATAATCCTTGACCCTGTTGACGAAGTTCTTCCGCTCCCCCGTCTCCGGGGCGCGATTCTGCATTGCGGAAGCCTTGCGCTGCGCGGCGCTCTGCCCGGCTTGTTCTTTCTTGCGTCGTCGCTCTTCCGCCTCCTGGAGGCGACGCATCTGTCTGTTGCTCATGACTCAGTTGTTCCTGTACCGATTGTGGCAGGGGTGGAGGGACTCGAACCCCCAACCTCCGGTTTTGGAGACCGGCGCTCTAACCAATTAGAGCTACACCCCTAGGGGGTTCGCGGGTCGTACAAGTATAAGGGCGGGCGCCCTGCTGTGGAAACTCCCACGGGCGAACGGCGTTCGTGGGCCCGGTCCGACCATGCTGGACCGGTTCTCCCAGTCAGCTACGAGAGCCCAAACCACGGCCCTCTGGCCAACTCGGTCTCGATCACAGCTCGATCACCCTCGTCGGCAACCTGTCGGGCAAGAGCTCGGGCTCGATCGAGGTAGCCACCGGCGGCGGCCAGATCGCCGGTAGCGGCCGATGCCCTGGCCAGCGCCTCGTAAGCGAAGGCCAGATCCCAATCCTCCATCAGATCGGCATGGGCCTCCACCAACTCCAGGCAACGTCGGGCATGATGCAGTGCGAGCCGGCCCTCGCCGAGACGGGCTGCCATCCGTGATATCAGATGCTCTCCGCGGGCGAAATTCGCCTCGTTGCCGACGTTTCGCCAGTGATAGGCCGAGGCGTATGCGGAGTACAACATGCGCTCCCTTTCCAGCACCGGAGTCTGATCTCCAACCGTCTCGTCCTCGATCGTGTCCCACATCTGGTTGTTGAGCTGGACACCGAACCAGCGGTGGAGGTCACGCTGGTCGATCATCTGTTCCCCGACATAGGTCGACAGCTGATGCCAGCCATCGAACCCGTATTCGCGCGCCAGGGTCGCCTGGGCATCGCGCAGTGTGAACGAGGCGGGATCGAATTCGGTCCGGCTCGAGTAATTTGGATGCGACTCATACACCCGCTCCAGGGCCGCCGATTCCGCGGCAGCCACGGCATGGCGCAGTTCCTTGGCCTGCTTCTTCAGCTGGGTGAGGTTGGGGTTAGAGGGCAGCTGCCTCTTGGATTGCTCGTTGGTCATGACGACCTTCCTTCCCTGCGCCCTGGGTCCGCTGAGGTAGGGCGGAAAGAAGATCGAACCAATTTCCAGAGTCGGGTGAGCTCAGCACTTGCCGCGGACAGGAGGCGCCCCGATGCGCTCTGAGGGGAACGATAGCAACGCGGCATGCAGTGAATATGAGCATCGCTCTCACCGCCATGAGTGGTGTCGGCTGCGAGGCCATCCCCCCCACCCAGCTCCTGGGAGTCTCAGCAGGGCATGAGTGGATCGATGAGAAGGGCGTCTCCTATTCGAGGTCATTCCATCAGCACCAACGGGCAGTCTCGGAACGGGTGATCGACCACTTTCATGCCGTGGCCGTACACCTGACTCAAGACTCCCGACTGGAGCACATCTCGAGGAGTGCCGTCGCCAATCAGACGGCCGTTGCTCAACAGGAGAATCCGATCGGCGTAGAACGCTGCCTGGTTCAGATCGTGGAGGACGCACATTACCGTCGTCCCCATCTCCATATCCGAGGAGAAGGTGCGGAGTGCCCTCTCTCCGTTGGCTGCATCCAGCGACGCCGTGGGCTCGTCGAGGAGTGAGATCGGCGTCGCCTGAGCGAGGACCCGAGCGATCATCACCCGGGCTTGCTCACCACTGGACAAGGTGTGATACCGACGGTTTGCCAGCTCTGTCACGTCGGCCATCACCATCGCCCGGTGAACGAGGTGGGCGTCCTCGTCGAGGGTCGACTCGGCCAGGCCACGGAACGGGTATCTGCCTGCCTCGACCACGGTTCGGGCGTCGAATGGGATATCGCCCGGTGGATTGGCTCCGAGCATGGCCCGAATAGTTGCAAGCTCTCGAGACGACAGACCGGCGATGGGATTTCCCAGGAGCCTTATTTCCCCCACTTCAGGACTCAGTTGACCGCCGACGATTCTGAGGAGAGTCGACTTGCCCGCACCGTTGGGCCCGATCAAGGCGACGAACTCGCCGGCACCAGCCGAGAAGCTCACGTCGTCGATGAGTGCACGATCACCCACCCGATAGGTCAGTCCCCTCGCCGCGATCCGAGTCTCAGACATTGCGTCTCCTCGACACCAGCCAAAGAAACAGAGGTCCCCCGGCGACTGAGGTGACAAGGCCCACAGGAAGCTCGATCGGCTCCAGGACCAGACGGGCGATCAGATCGGACAGTGCGAGGAACCCGGCTCCGGCCACGAGAGAGCCGAAGAGGATGTGACGGTGAAACGGTCCGGTGATCGGGCGCATCACACGAGGGATCAAGAGCCCAACGAAAACGACGACACCGGCGACCCCGACGGTCGCCCCCACCGTGGCGCCGACGACGATCAGCAGAATCGTGATGAAGAGGTCCACGTCCACACCCAGGTGGGCTGCTTCCCGATGGCCCAATACGAGGAGGTCGAGTGTCCGCGCCAGGCCGAAGAGGGTTCCGACACCGACCGCCAGGAACACGACAACGGTCCCGACACCACGCCACGTGGCAGTGGAGAGACTTCCCAACAGCCAGAATTCGATTGGGGGAACGACGGTCCGGTCTGATCCGAAGACCACGAACCCGACCCAGGCGCTCAGAGTCGCTCCGAGTGCCACTCCGGAGAGGATGAGACGGTTTGGGTCGGTCGCGGCCGCCCTGCTCAATCGACGCACGGCAAACGAGGTGAGCACACCGCTGACGATTCCGCCGGCGATGGCTCCCTGGACTCCGCCCGCGGAGGCTCCCAAAGCGGCTCCAATCGCGGCCCCGGGACCGATGCCGATCAGATGCGGATCGGCGAGGTCGTTGCGCAGCAAACCCTGCAGACCGACTCCGCTCGCCGCCAGTGCTGCGCCGACGGTGAGACCCAACAGGAGCCGCGGCATCCGGAGACCCCATACGACACTGGTGGCCCGGGCCGACGGTTCACCAGACCAGCCGAGGCCGACCTTCGACAAGAGGACGCTCCCAACTTCACGAAGGGGGATGTCCACGGCTCCGAGGCTGAGCGATGCGAAGGCGATGCCCAGCGCCACAATGCCTATCGCGGCCAGGCCCCAGCGTCGCCGTGATCGGTGGGAGTCGGCAGTCCGGTTCAACCGGCGAGCTCAGGATGCAGATCCTGAACGAATCCCATAAGCGCCTGCCCGGTACGGGGACCGAGATTGAAGAAGTAGGCCTCGTCGTAGATCAGGTAGCGCTGTGTATCTGCGGCCGGAGTGTCACTCACACCCGGGATGGCCTCGAAGGCTTCGACACCGCCCATCGCCTCCAGACCGCCTTGCGGGAGCACGATCACATCCGGTGCGGCCGCGATCAGTGCTTCGGGTGTGAGTGGTGCCGGCCCAAGGACTCCGGACTCTGCACCTGCATCCACGGCTCCGGCGCCTTCGATCATCGCCTGTGTCGGCATTCCGGCCCCGAACAGGAAGATCACCTGCGGGCCGCGCAGATAGATGAACGCAACACGTGGCTTGTCGGCCACAGATTCGGCGGTGGTCACGGCGTCGTCTATCTCACCCATGACCCGCTCCGCGAGTTGCGCTCCCTGCTCATCGACGCCGAGGACCTCAGAGATCTGATCGATCTTGGCCTCCACTCCGTCGAGAGTGGTCTGGTACTCGATGATCACGACTGGCACGCCTGCCTCGCGCAGTTGCTCGATGGCTTCCACCGGCGCAACCTGGGTGTCTCCGATCACCAGCGTCGGCTCGAAGCTGAGCACGGCTTCGGCAGTCAGCTGTTGGGCGAAGCCGACGGTGCTCCCGGAATCGTTCAACGCGGCCGCCTCTTCCGGATACGTGGTGGTCACATCGACTGCCACCACATCGTCGCCGAGTCCGAGCTCGTAGATGATCTCGGTGATGTCACCGTTCAGCGACACGATCCGGGAGGTGTCCGTGATGGTGGTCTCGACTCCGTCCGCTCCGACGAACGTTCGCCCGCCGGTTGCCGCAGTGGTCGTCGCCGTTGATGTCGTTGTGGCCTCGGCGACCGTGGTGGTCGTAGCTGCCCGCTCGGCGGATGTCGTCGATGTGCTCCCCTCTTCCCCGCCACACGCGGCGAGTACCAGTGTCATGCACAATGCGATCGGAATGAGTCGCTTGGTCTTCAATTCATGCCCTCTCTGCTAGTCGTTTCACTCGAGACCTGTGATCGCTGAACGGCGTGGACGCTCCGACCAGCGTCGCCCGCGATGACCCGATAACCCGCCCAGATG
>JBAVPF010000168.1:0-5193 GCA_049692815.1 Acidimicrobiia bacterium | reverse complement strand
ATTCACCTCGTCGCTCATAGTGGAAGGCCAACGTAGTTCTCCGCCATGGAGCGCTGTGCACTCTCCGATGAGAAGAGATACTCCAGCTCGGTCTGCTGTATCCGACGGTCGAAGTCGTCGCTCATGCCGGGAAAGCGGTGCAGTGTGGAGGTCATCCACCAGGAGAAGCGAACCGCCTTCCACACCCGGGACAGGGCACGTTCGGAGTATTCGTCGAGCCCGCTCTCGGAACCGTTCCGGTAGAAGTCGGCTAGGGCCTCGGCGAGGTAGATCACGTCAGAGATGGCGAGGTTGAGGCCCTTGGCGCCCGTCGGGGGCACTATGTGAGCGGCGTCACCGGCGAGGAAGAGCCGTCCGTGGCTCATCGGCTCAGAAACCCAACTCCGGAGTGGAGTCACGCTCTTCTCGATGGACGGCCCGGTGACCAGGTCCTCGGCCGCATGGTCGGGGAGCCGCGATCCAAGCGTCTCCCAGAACAGCTCGTCGGGCCAGTCCTCAGGCGTGTCCTCGGCCGCACCCTGCACGTAGTAGCGACTCAGGTTCTCGTTGCGCATCGAGCAGAGGGCGAAGCCGTCGGGGTGGTTGGCGTAGATCAGCTCGTCGTTGACCGGTGGTGTCTCGGAGAGCACGCCGACCCACACGAACGGGTAGAGCCGCTCGTAACTTCGCTTGGCCGTGGCCGGTATGACATCTCTGCTGGTCCCGTGGACGCCGTCGCAGCCGACGACGAAGTCGCACTCGAGGGTGTTCGTCGACCCTTCCCGTGTGTACGTCGCCCGGGGGCTCGCGGTGTCGACATCATGGATGGTGACGTCTCCTGCTTGGTCGATGAGCGTGATGCCGGCGTCGTCCAGCGCGTCGTATAGATCCTTCTGAAGCTGGGTCTGGCCGTAGATGATCACGTGCTTCCCGGTCAGGCCCTGGAAGTCGACCCGCTCCATCCTGTCGGCAAAGGCCAGGTTGACGCCTTCGTGGATGAAGCCCTCGGCCTCCATGCGCGCGCCGAGACCTGCCTGCTTGAGGATCTCACCACTCCCGTATTCGATGACACCCGCCCTGATCCGCCCCAGGACGTAGTCCTTCGATCGGAGCTCCAGGATGACACTCTCGACACCCTGGAGATGGAGAAGGTATGCGAGGAGAGAGCCCGCCGGACCACCACCGACGATGCCCACCTGTGTCCGCTCCGGGAGCTCATTCATCGCAAGGAGCCTCAGTTCGCCTTTGAGTCTCGAAAGCTATCAAGCAGTGCTCTCTTCTGCCGCTTGACACATGTATAGCGCAATCGTACGCTCACCGCACGAGTGTTCGTCTTACGAACAGAAGGTACTCCATCCGGTACACCTGCGATGACCCGGATGTGGCACGCTGGGCATCCTATTGGCTGAGATAACAACACTTCGCGAGGCGGTCGAAGAGCTCGTCTTCGATGGTGCCACGGTGGCCCTGGAGGGTTTCACCCATCTGATCCCGTTCGCCGCCGGCCATGAGATCATTCGCCAGGCCAAGGCGGGCCTGACGTTGATTCGCATGACGCCCGATGTCCTCTACGACCAGATGATCGGCACGGGTTGCGCCCGGCGTCTGGTGTTCTCCTGGGGCGGCAATCCCGGCGTCGGCTCTCTACACCGGCTTCGTGACGCGGTGGAGAACGGCCATCCCCACGAACTGGAGCTCGAGGAGCACACCCACGCCGGGATGGCCACGCGCTACGCGGCAGGTGCGTCGGGGCTGCCCTTCGGCATATTGCGCGGCTACGTGGGAACCGATCTCCGTGAACGGGCCCAGGTGGCATCCATTGCCTCCCCCTTCGACGGCGAGGAGTTGACCGCGGTCAAGGCCCTGAATCCGGACGTCGGCGTGATCCACGCCCAACAGGCCGATCGGCGCGGCAACGTCGGGCTCTGGGGGATCACCGGCGTGCAGCGCGAGGTCGTGCTGGCCTCCTCGTCGGTCATCGTCACCGTCGAGGAGATCGTCGACGAGCTCGACCTGAGGGGACCGAGCCCGGTGGTACTCCCCGCCTGGACGATCGATGCCATCGCAGAAGTGCCCAACGGCTGCCATCCCTCCTATGCGATGGGCTACTCCACACGTGACAACGCCTTCTACACGCAGTGGGACGGCATCTCCCGGGACCGATCGACATTCGACCGATGGATCAAGGCCTTCGTCACCGGCCCGAGCGACTTCTCCACCTATCGAAAGGCCATCGAGGACGGGTCTCTGTTGGGTTGGGCGGCGGATGACTGACGCCGCGTACACCTCGGACGAGATCATGTCGGTCGTCGCGGCACGTCATCTCCACGACGGCCAGGTCTGTTTCGTGGGGATAGGCCTGCCCAGCGAGGCCGCCAACCTGGCGCGGCTGTCCCACGCCCCGGGGGTGGTTCTGATCTACGAGTCGGGCACGATCGGGGCGAGACCCGACGTCCTCCCACTTTCGATCGGGGACGGTGACCTGGCGGAGAAGGCGGATCTGGTGGTCAGCGTGCCCGAGATATTCGGCTACTGGCTGCAGGCGGGGCGGGTGGACGTCGGCTTCCTCTCCGCGGCACAGATCGATCGTTACGGAAACCTGAACAGCACGGTGATCGGGTCATACGACGATCCCATGGTCAGACTCCCCGGGGCGGGGGGCGCTCCCGAGATCGCCTCGTCGGCCGGTGAGGTGATCGTGATGCTCCGGCAGTCCAAGCGGACCTTCGTGGAGTCGGTCGACTTCATCACGTCGGTCGGTTTCGGGAGATCGGGGGAGGGCCGCTCCGGGCACTCGGGCGCAGGGCCCACGGTGGTGATCACCGACCTGGGGGTCCTGGCCCCGGACCCGACCTCGCACGAGTTGCGTCTCGTCGCCATCCATCCGGGCATCGAGGTGGATGAGGTCATCGAGAGCACCGGCTGGGATCTGATGGTGGCCGACGGCCTCGAGGTGACACGGGCGCCGACATCGTATGAGCTGAGCCTGCTCAGAGATCTCAAGCAAAGGACCGCGGCGGCGCACGCTTCGTGACCAGCTGTTCGCTCTGCGAACACTTGTGAGTATCATCCCTCACCATGTCCGAATCCCGACCTGGTGACTTCATCCAATCGCTCGAGCGCGGATTGGCCGTCATCAACTCGTTCTCTCGTGAGCACAATCCGCAGACACTCAGCCAGGTCGCCGGTCGCACCGGCCTGACCCGGGCGACGGCCCGCCGGGTGCTGCTCACCCTGTCCGACCTGGGTTATGTGCAGCAGACGGGCCGTGACTTCACCCTCACCCCGAAGGTGCTGGATCTGGGTTACTCCTTCCTCTCCTCCTTTCATGTCGTCGAGCTCGCCCAACCCTCCCTGGAGCGTCTCGTCGACCAGGTGAGGGAGTCGTCGTCGATGTCGGTCCTGGACGGTCAGGAGATCGTCTACGTGGCCCGCGTCCCCACCTCCCGGATAATGACGATCGCCTTGGCGCTCGGCTCACGGCTTCCCGCCTATCCGACCTCGATGGGCCGGGTCCTTCTGGCCGGTCTTTCCCCTGCCGAGC
The DNA here is from genome assembly GCA_049692815.1 of Acidimicrobiia bacterium. Classification (GTDB taxonomy): domain Bacteria; phylum Actinomycetota; class Acidimicrobiia; order Spongiisociales; family ZC4RG35; genus JANQRA01. The sequence continues at coordinate 1,670 of JBAVPF010000168.1, read as the reverse complement.
TCGACGACTACATCGAGCGCACCCGGTTTGAGCGTCTCACACCTCACACCATCACCAGCAAGAAGGAGTTCCGCGCCATCATCGAGCGGACCAGGGAAGATGGCTTCGCACTCGTCGACCAGGAGCTCGAGGAGGGGGTTCGCTCCGTTGCCGCGCCGATCCGCAACGGGAAGGGCGAGGTGATCGCGGCCATCAACGTGAGCTGTCACGCATCTCGAGTCGACTTCACCCGCATCAACGAGGAGTTTCGGCCCAGGTTGCTGGAGGCGGCAGCCGAGATCAGCGATCGCGCCAGCGCCCTCCGGGTCTGATCGGGTAGTCAGAGAGCGGGCGTCGCCCGATCCATCAGCCTCGCGACGTCGACACCGGTCGGCAGGGTCCCGTAAAGGCCACCGTGGGTCTCCGCCAGCCGGGAGGCGGAGAACACATCCAGGGACGCGGCGTCGCCCTGACGCGCCAGTAGCGTCCCCGCCCACGCCAGCGCCATCGACTCCACGACCCTCCGTGCCTCGAACTCGAGATCCACCGCCCCCCCGATTGCTCCCTTCGCCCGATCGATGGCGTTGTCGAGACGGGTGTCGATCCCTCTCCCGAAGTCCAGTTCGTCGAAGAAGGTCTCGAGGCTGTCCGGGGACCGTCCCGCCGCCCTGAGGACGTCCAGAACGATCACGTTCCCCGACCCCTCCCAGATGGCGTTCAAGGGGGACTCCCTGTAGAGCCTGGGCATGATGGACTCTTCGACGTAGCCATTGCCCCCAAGGCACTCCAGCGCCTCTCGCACCACCTCGCTGGTCCGCTTGGTGACCCAGTACTTCGCAATCGGGAGCGCGATCCTCTTCATGGCCAGCTCCGCATGATCGGCCTCCGCCCTATCGAAGGAGGCGGCGAGCCGCACCATCATCAAGGTTGCGGCCTCGATCTCCAGCTCCAGATCCGCCACGACGTTGCGCATCAGCGGCTTGTCGGAGAGCTTGGAGCCGAAAGCCGACCTGTGGGTCACGTGCCAGGCCGCCTGAGAGACCGCCTGGCGCATCAGGGCCACCGAGCCGATGACACAGTCGAGCCGGGTCCCGTTGACCATCTCGATGATCGTCGCCACACCACGGCCCTCTTCGCCGACCATGACAGCCCATGCACCGTCGAACTCGACTTCCGCGGAGGCGTTGGACCGGTTCCCCAGCTTGTCCTTGAGACGCTGGATCTCGAACGAGTTGAGGTCGCCCTCCGGGCCCCAGCGGGGGAGGAGGAAACAGGACAGACCACCCGGTGCCTGGGCCAGGACCAGGAAAGCGTCGCACATCGGGGCCGAGGTGAACCATTTGTGGCCGGTCACCGAGTACTCGGCCCCGGGCCCGCCCCCGTTCAGCGGCGACGCCGTCGTGGTGTTGGCACGCACGTCCGACCCGCCTTGCTTCTCGGTCATCCCCATCCCCATGAGAAGCCCGCCCTTCCCGGTCGCCGGGCGGAACGAGGGGTCGTAGACGCGGGTGGTGATCATCGGCAGCCATTGCCCGGCGATCTCAGGGGTCGCCCGCAGGGCGGGTATCACCGAATACGTCATCGAGATGGGGCAGTTGTGCCCCGACTCGATCTGCCCGGACATGAAGGTGAGTGCCGCCCTCGTGGTGTGGGCGTACTCGCCGGCGTTCTCCTCCCAGGGCAGGCAGTGG
>JBAVPF010000167.1:0-6496 GCA_049692815.1 Acidimicrobiia bacterium | reverse complement strand
GCCCGCTCCTCCTCCTCGTGGCTGCGGTTGCCGGCTGTGGCGTCACCGTGCCCGTGGTCGGCTCGGCCGGCGCCCTCGCGATCGTCTCGGCTGTCACCTTGTTGGCGTTGATCGGGGTCTTCTCCTTGTCCCGGCTGGCGGGAGCGCTCTACTTCACGTCGTGTGGAATCGTCGTCGTCTTCACCATCACGTGGCATGGGGGAGATGTGGGGCTGGCACAGGGCCTTCTCGCAACCCTGGTGCTCGCCGCCGTCGGAGTGGCCGGTTGGCGGGCCCTGACAATGGTCCGTGACGAGCTGATCAATGGCGCCGAGGCCCATCGGCTGTTGTACGACTCTTCTCCGGTGGCGCTCCTCGTAGAGGATTTCACCAGGGTCAAGCAGTGGCTCGACGATCTCTGGGCATCGGGAGTCCGGGACCTGCGCGGTTACCTCGAGCGACACCCCGACGCGGTCAGGCACGGAGCCTCCTTGATCTCGATCGAAAGAGCCAACTCGGAGGCCGTGACGATGATCGGGGCCGATTCCGCAGAGTCGCTCACCTCAGGATTCGGCGGCACCCGGCGGGAAGACCACGAGCTGGCGTCCTTCGTCGAGCAGTTCGTCGCCGTTTGGAACGGGCGCCGGTCCCTGGCGCTCGATCTCAAGGGATCGCGTCTCGACGGCGTGCTGCTGGAGGCGGTCCTCCACTGGTCGGTTCCCGTCTCTGCGGGCAAGTCCGATTACTCCCGCATTCAGGTCGCCATCTCCGATGTGACTCCGCGCAAGATCGTCGAGGAGCGTCTCGCCCATGCCGTCGAGGAGAACCAGCGGCTGCTCACGATGGACAGGGCTCTCGCCGCATGTTCGCGGGCTCTTCTGCTCGGGGCCGGCGAGGACGCCCTCGAGGTAGCACTGGAAGCGTTGCGGGCAGCCGTGGGGGCCGACCGCGCCTTCCTGGCCCTCAACGTGGATGACCCGGATGCCGGCCCATCCTTCAGAGTGGTCAATTCGGCGAGCGCCCCTGAGCATGCCGAGGACGACTGGATCGGGCTGTCGGTTCCCTGGAGCAAATACCCCACGGCGCAGGCTCCGCTCTCCAGAGGTGAGCCCTTCCATCATCTCGCCGCCGAGCCGGGAGGCGAAGGATGGCGGCGCTCGCTGGTTGTCGTGCCTGTCTTCACCAACGGTGTGTGGTCGGGGACAGTGGGGTTCGTGGACATCAATCGGCGGACGCAATGGACGGACGATGCGATTCGGATGCTGGAAGTCGCCTCTCCGATGCTCGGGAACTTCTGGGAGAGGGAGTTGACCCGACGCCGTCTCGAGGAGTTGGTCGAGTCGAAAGACCGCTTCGTGGCCACCATCTCACATGAATTGCGCACTCCGCTGTCCGCGGTCTTGGGCTTCGCAGAGGAGCTCAAGAACCAGGCCTCGTCTTTTGATCCGCGTGACGCCACCGAGATCCTGGAGCTGATCGCCGAGCAGAGCAGGGATATGGCCGACATGGTGGAGGACCTGCTGGTGGCGGCACGGGCCGAGATCGGCACCGTGTCGGTCGCTCCTGAAGTCGTCTATCTCAGAGCCCAGGCGGAAGCGGCCGTGGTTGCCCTCGGGTCGCCAGGGGCTATGACTTTCGAGGTCGTGGGTGGTCCCGGCAAGGCCTGGGCGGACCCCACCCGTACCCGCCAGATCATCCGCAATCTCCTCACCAACGCCGTTCGCTACGGAGGAGACGAGGTCGTCATCGAGGCGATTACGGACGAGGCCGGGGATACCACGACGCTGATGGTGCGCGACAGTGGCACACCGCTGGCGGATCACCAATGGGAGAAGATCTTCGAACCATACGAGCAGGCCCACGATCGAGACAACGCTCCGGGCTCGGTCGGGCTCGGGTTGAGCGTGTCCCGCCAGTTGGCCCGTCTCATGGGCGGTGACCTCATCTACCGGGGCGACGAAAGGGGCAGTGTCTTCGAGCTGACCGTCCCCGCCGAATCGTTGGCGCCGGAGACGGAGACACAGCCTCACAGCACGGGGATCGCCACCCCGGCCGCAACCTGACGCGACAACGTCTCGACGGCTACGGCTGGAATGCCGTGCCGGAGTCCGGGTCGACGATCAACCCGGACACATCGACCGCCTCGAAGGCCGACCCCGGGACGTTGCCGAGCTCACGGAGGACGTCGTTGTCCCATCTTTCGTCCGGTGCGCCCGAGACGTACCAGGCGGAGCCGTTATCGGCGAGGATCAACCCGTAGCGCTTCATGGCAATGAGGATCACCTGAACCTGACTCGGGTACCCGGTGATGTCGAAGCTGGCCTTGAGCCTGAATCGCTGGCCCATCGGTGGCAGCGAAGAGCTGGTGGAGTTGGAGGCATCATGCCGGGCCGGCCACACGTGCTCGGCACGGGTCTGTGGCGCAGTGAAACGAATCGCATGTGTGATCTCGCCCGCTGCGACCTCGTCGTAGCGAACGAGCCCGGGGAGAATCGGAAGCCCTGCGGCGTCGGCCGACGTCCAGCCGTCGGGCCGGAGATCGCTTGTCTCGAGGTCGTACCTGGCCCCGGATGCGGCGGTCCACCGGTTGCCGGGCCCTGGGGCAGCGTCGAACAACTCGTATAGCTCGCATCGGTACGGGTCGAAGACGATCACGTGGCGGTCACCCGACGATGACGGGCCACCTTCTATCGGGGCGCCGAGGGGGATCGGGAACGGCCCGGGGTCCGATTCCGACCCGTAGGCGTCGTAGACGATGGTGACAAGAGGCTCGTTGGCACCGACTTCCAGGTAGGGGATGCCTATCGGGCTGTCCGATCCGGGTGGCCAGAAGCCCGAGCCGAAGTCGGGATGAAGAGTCGCCGACGATCCGATCGACGCGATGTAGGCAGGGGACGAAGGATCCAACGGGAGAGAATCGACCCTGGTGTTCCACACGTCGTCCGCGGGGAAGATGGGGCAGCGATCCGGCACCACCGGGATGTCGAGCGACAGGGCTCTTGCCAGGAACGTGGCCATGGTGTCCCTCGTCACCGTTCTGTCCGGGCAGAACATCGTGTTAGACGGTGGGTTGCACCCCTTCGTTATCCCCACAGCGGCGATCTTTTCGATGTCCGACTCGAAGATGTCGTCGTTGTCGTCCTGGAACGTGTCGCCGCTGACGGCCGGATAGCCGAAGGCACGGGCCAGCATTGCCGCCATTTGCCCGCGAGTCATGGAACTGTCCGGGCAGAACTCGTCGTTGGCGGGTGGATTGCAGCCCCTGGTAATGCCGGCGGCGGCGAGCCTGTTGATGTCGGCTTCGAAGAGATGGCCGTCATCGTCGACGAAGAAGTCCTTCGAAGTGTCGGGGAGATGGAGAGCCCTTCCCAGAAAGGCTGCCATCGCGCCGCGGTCCACCGTCCCGCGGGGGCAGTAGCGGTCGTTGACGGGTGGGTTGCAGCCTCTCGTGACGCCAACGGACGCTATGGCTTCGATTGCGCTTTCGTGGGCGTTGCCGTCGTCATCGACGAATGTCCCACCGGGTGGCAGCACCGCCGCGAGCACTAGGAGGGCGAGCGTCAGCACCCGGGTCATCGATTACCTATCGGGCACCATGGGGATGGTCTGAAGAGGTTCACCGGCTCAGGGCTCATCGACGGTGCCGTCGCAGATAGGTTGGGCGGATATGAGTGGTAGGAGCCGATGAGAGTCGTCTGCGTGGGTGGCGGCCCAGCAGGCCTGTACCTCGCCATCCTGCTCAAGAAGGCGGACCCGTCGATCGAGGTCTCGGTCTACGAGCGCAACGCCCCCGGGGACGCCTATGGCTTCGGGGTGGTCTTCTCCGACGAGACACTCGATCATTTCGAGGAGGCCGACGAGATCTCCTATCAGGAGCTGACCAAGAGCTTCCGGCAGTGGGGAGACATCGAGGTCAGCCACTTCTCCGGTCGCCGCTTTCTCTCCGGGGGGCACGGTTTCGCGGCGGCTAGCCGGAAGAGCCTTCTGGAGACACTCGCCGGGCGAGCGTCGGAGCTGGGGGCCGATCTCCACTTCTCCACCGAGATCGAGGCTCCGGGGCAGCTGCCACAGGCCGATCTCATAGTTGGGGCCGACGGCGCCAACTCCATGGTGAGGCGGAGCATCGAGAGCTTTCTGAGGCCTTCGATCGACATGAGGGCCAACAAGTACATCTGGTTCGGGACGCCGAAGGTCTTCGACCGATTCCACTTCATATTCTTGGAGACGTCCGCCGGGATGATCTGGGCCCACGTCTACCCGTACTCCGATGAAGGGAGCACATTCATAGTAGAGATGGCGCCGAGCACCTGGCGTGGCCTCGGCTTCGACGCGACCGAGGGCGAGGTGTTCCCGCCCGGGGTGAGTGACGAGCACGCGCTGCGGGAGTGCGAGCGGCTGTTCTCCGAGCACCTCGACGGCGTGGGCCTCGTCGGGAACAACTCCAAGTGGCTCCATTTCCCGACCATCACCTGTGAGAGCTGGCACCACGAGAACATCGTCATGATGGGTGACGCCATCCACACCGCCCACTTCTCCATCGGGTCGGGGACGAAGCTGGCGATGGAGGATGCGATCGCATTGTCGAGCGCTCTTCTCTCCGGGAGTGACGTGACCGCGGCCTTCCAGGCGTACGAATCGGAGCGGAGGCCGGCGGTGGGGAGCCTGCAGCGGGCGGCCAAGGCGAGTCTCGAGTGGTTCGAAGGAGCGGATCGCTACCGCCAGATGGAGCCGGAGCAATTTGTCTTCAGCATGCTGACCAGGAGCCAGCGGGTCACCTATGACAACCTGCGTCTCCGCGACGCCGGGTACATGTCCCGGGTTGACGAGTGGTACGCCCGGTCGGATCACGGCTCCCCGGTCGTCACCGACCCCGCAGTCCCCCCGATGTTCCACCCATACCGGGCTCGAGGCGTCACGTTGCCCAATCGTGTGGTGGTTTCGCCGATGGATCAGTACTCCTCTGTCGACGGCATGCCCAACGACTGGCATCTCGTCCATCTCGGCGCCCGTGCGGTCGGGGGAGCGGGGCTGGTGATGACGGAGATGACCTGTGTCTCGCCGGAAGGGCGTATCTCACCGGGTGATGCCGGCATCTGGACCGACGATCAAGCCGAGGCCTGGCGTCGCATCGTCGAGTTCGTCCACCAGCACACGGAGGCGAAGATCGGGCTTCAGATCGGCCATTCCGGCCGCAAGGGCTCGACGAAGCTGATGTGGGAGGGCGACACCGACCCGCTGGAGGACGGGAACTGGGAGATCGTGTCGGCGTCACCGATCCGATACCGGCCTGACAGCCAGGTGCCTCGTGAGGTCACCCGCACCGAGATGGACGAGGTGCGTGACCAGCACATTGCAGCCGCTCGCCGTGGTGATCGCGCCGGGTTCGACTGGCTCGAGCTCCACTTCGCCCACGGCTATCTGCTGTCCAGCTTCCTGTCCCCACTCACCAACCAGCGCTCCGACGCATTCGGTGGGAGTCTGGAGAATCGCATGCGGTATCCCCTGGAGATCTTCGAGGCGGTGCGCGCCGTCTGGCCCGACGAGAAGCCGATGTCGGTCCGGATCTCGGCAACCGACTGGGTGCCGGGCGGGTTCAGCGGCGACGACGCCGTCGAGTTCTCACGCCGGCTGCGAGAGCGAGGCTGTGATCTGATCGACGTCTCCACCGGTCAAACCACCATCCATGCCCGGCCGGAGTACGGGCGGCTCTATCAGACGCCATTCAGTGACCGCATCCGCAACGAGGCCGGGATTGCCACCATGACGGTCGGCGCCGTCTCCTCGATCGACGACATCCACAACATCCTGGTGGCGGGGCGCGCCGACCTGTGTGTGATGGCCCGGCCGCATCTGGTCGACCCGTACTGGACCCTGAACGCCGCGATCGATCTCGGCTACAGAGGGCACCAGTTTCCCAATCAGTATCTGTCGGGTCTGGGGGCGCGTCGCCGCGAGCAGGACCCCATTGCTCCCGACGTCTTCCGGTCGAGCGACTAGCTCAGAGGGCGAGAACGCCCTGGATGGCCTCCATGCGGGCGACCCTGTCGATAGAGACCGAAGACGTGCCTTCGAGGAGGGCTTCGGTCTCCACGAGGACATCCCCGATGTCGAAGAGACGGATCCAGTCGTCGGTGGTGGTCGTTCCTATGTCGACGCCGATGTTCCATCCCGCCATCACGTCGGTCTTGCCGGCGAGCAGCCCCTCCACCGCCACCCGCCCGAACCTCCCGGCGAGGAACCTGTCCCGGTAGGAGGCGTCACCACCACGAACCACGTGCCCGAGCACCGCACCCCTGAGCTCGTAGTCCTTGCCGTGGGCCTCCATCCTCCGGGTGGCCTCCTCGACTATCTCGTGGGTGGGGACGTCTATCCCCTCTGCCTTGATGATCAGCACGCGTGTCTTGTCACGTCCTTCGTCGAAGCTGCCCTCGATGCAATTCACCACCGCGTCGATCACGTCGTCCCGCGTGTGCGGAACCTCCGGCATGAGCACGGCGTCGGCCGCGGTGGCCACCGC
>JBAVPF010000166.1:0-2221 GCA_049692815.1 Acidimicrobiia bacterium | reverse complement strand
GTAAATGTCCAACGTCGTCACGCAAACACTGGACCCGATCGCCGAGGCCCGTCGTCAGTGGGAGGCCCACGGTTGGACCGACGCCGCCCCCGGCATGGCGGCGGTGACCACGCTGGTGCGGGCCCATCAGATCCTCATGGCCCGAATCGAGGAGACCCTGTCCCCCTACGGGCTCAGCTTCGCCCGGTTCGAGATCCTCCGACTGCTCGGGTTCACCCGAAGGGGCGGGCTGCCCATGGGCAAGGTCGGTGAGCGTCTCCAGGTGCACCCGGCATCGGTTACCAGTGCGGTGAAACGTCTGGAGCGTCACGGGCTGATCACCAGGGAGACCTCGGAGGACGACAACCGGGTGGTGATCGCCACCATCCTCCCCCGCGGACGTGACGTGCTCGCCGAGGCCACCGAGGCGATCAACGTTGTGTTCCAGGCTCTTTCACTCGACGACCACGAGCTGGACGAGGTGATCCGTCTCCTCAACCACGTGCGATCCGCCGCCGGCGACACGGTGGTCAACCCGTAGGGCAGTCAGCTCCGTTCGACGACCGCTCCGTACCGCTGCTGTGCCGCTTGAGCCGATGTCCCGAGGATCTCGCCGATCCTATTCCACGTGATGCCGGACGAGCGTGCCACCGTGACCGCATCTACGACCCCACGCTCGCTGCGGGCGCGAGCCAGGGCGGCACGACGCAGGAGATACTCCTCGACCGGCTCCTCGTCGCTCTCGCCAGGCTCGTAGTTCTCGAACTGCTTGGCGAGCTCGTCGGCCTGGTCGAGGATTTCTTGGATGGAGCGGGGCATCGCGGTCACCTCAGGAATCTGTCACGGGCGGGCATTGCGTGGATGATGAACTCGATGCTCGGCGGCAGCGACACCAACTTCGAGCATTCGCCCGGATTCGTCTCCGCCGATCAGCATGACGAGATCGTCGAGCACAAACACTCGTATGGGTTTCTGTAGGCGTGCAACATGTCGTCATCCGAGATCCCGTGTTTGCGGGCACTCGCACATCACCGGATCTATTCATATCAAGTTCGCTTGATGCGCAAGGATTGTCGCGCGTCTCCTCAACAGCGTGAGAACTGCGGCCGTCGACACCGTGGTCGACCCCTTGTAGGTCGACGATCGTCAAGGCCGGAACTGGAAGTGAAGCTGGGAGCGTTGAAATCATCTGTGCAGCGACGGACTCTTCTCTACGTCGTGGTGTTGCTTGCTCTGGTGCTCGGGGCATGTACGAGCGATGCGGTCGGCCAACCAGCGACGACCGCGTCGGGCTCCCAGTCCACCTCGGAGACGCCTACTACTTCGGCCGGGGACGTCGTGTCGACCTCGCCACTGGCCCCCGAACCACTGTTGCTCGAGGGATGGGTGCAGATAGGTCTTGTGCCGATATCGATGCTCCCCGGATGGATCCTCGAGCCCATGGGCGACGGGATCGTGGTTCTCACAAACCAAATCACAACGGTGATCGGACCAGACGGGCAAAGCCAAACAGGGGAAAGGGCCTCCGGTCGGGGTGACGCCAACACCCGGTTGCTGTGGCAGTGTCGTCGGGATACCGGTGGATAATCAGCTGGTCTTCTTCGATGCATATCGACCGGCCACCTGGCTATTGGAGCCGAAGACCATCACATGGACTCAGATCGGCGACCGATCCACGACCGGGGATGTTCTCGGGTGGGCGCTGATCGATGGCGACGTCTACGTCGTCACAGCACAGAGAGGACACGGTCTGGGCGAAACCCCGGTCGAGGTGCTCAACACCACGACCTGGGAGTGGAACCAGGTCGAATCGATTCCCGCCGTCATGTCCGTCGGCGGCGTCACAACCGACGGCCAGAGGCTGATCGTCGCCGGGGTGAGACAGGACTCCTACAACAACCTCGTCGTAGGCAATCGAGAGCCTGTTGTGTACGAGTATGCAGACGGTGTATGGAGTCAACTGCCTGATGCCCCCATCGACGGGCAGGCCTCCACCATCTCATGGATTGACGGAGCCGGGCTTCTGGCCTGGAACTACGACCTGGAGTCCGCCCTCCTGGACGCCGGGGAATGGGAGCCCACAGAGACTGTTCCGCTGGACCTCCAGGAGTGCTATCCGCGCGGCTTCGATGTTGAGAGCGGAGTTGTCGGGGCCTGCGGTGGGCTCGCCTTCTTTGATGCGAACTCCCGGACCTGGTCCCCCATCGCCACGTCCTACGAGGCAAGCTATGTAGTCGTAGAC
>JBAVPF010000165.1:0-3816 GCA_049692815.1 Acidimicrobiia bacterium | reverse complement strand
CTCGTATCCCATGGTCAGGCCTCCCTCCAGCCAGCCGGCCGTGTGCAGGACGAAGTTGACACCGGCCGTGAGCGTGGGCATGAACGTGGCCGCGCTCTCATAGGCAGACTGGGCGTCCGGTGTCTTTGCGGCGGTGAGATTGCCGCCGCTGCGGAAGGGGAGGCCGAGACGGCGGGCCAGGGCGGCCATCGTCCACAGCACCAGAGCAGGCTCGGGCGTGCCGAAGGTGGGCGCACCTGACTGCATCGACATCGAGCTGGCGAACGAGCCGAGCACGACCGGCGCTCCCGGCCGCACGATCTGGGTGAAGGCGATTCCGGCCAATGCCTCGGCGAGGGTCTGTGCCGCGGTGCCGGCAACCGTCACCGGGGCCATCGCCCCGGCCAGGATGAAGGGTGTGAGGATGACCGCCTGGTTGTTCTCGGCGTAGACCTTGGCCGAGCCCAGCATGGCTCGATCCCACGAAAGCGGAGAGTTGGCGTTGCACAGTGAGAGGATCACCGTGTTCTCCTCCAGGAAGTCCTCGCCGAACACGACCCGAGCCATGTCGACGGTGTCCTGTGCCCGCTCCGGGGCGGTGACCGAGCCCATGAACGGCTTGTCGCTGTACTTGATGTGGGTATAGACCATGTCGAAGTGCCGTTTGTTCACGGGCAGGTCAACCGGCTCGCAGAGGGTTCCTCCGGCATGGTGGAGCTGGCGCGACGCGTAGGTCAGCTTGGCGAAGTTCCTGAAGTCCTCGATCGTGGCGTAGCGCCGGCCCTGTTCGAGGTCGCGGACGAACGGGGATCCGTAGGCAGGGGCGAAGACCATGTGCGGATCGCCTATCTCCACCGATCTCGCCGGGTTGCGGGCATGCTGGGTGAACCGGGGAGGAGCGGTGGCAGCCAGATCCCGGCACATGCCGCGTGGGAAGCGGACCCGTGTCCCGGTGACGTCGGCTCCAGCTCCTTCCAGGATTCCCAGAGCCTCCGGGAATTCGACGATCTCGATGCCGACCTCGGCCAGGATGGCGTCGGCGTTGTCCTCGATCGTCGACAGGCCCTCCTCGGAGAGCACCTCGTAGGGTGGGACTTTGCGGGTTATGTAGGGGAGAGCGGTGGCGGTCTCCCGGGCCCGGGCCGCCCGTCTCGCCTCGCGGCCGCCTCCTCTTCTTCGACCCGTCTGCTCAGGCACTGGCCCGTCTCCCTCTTCGGCGTCGCACCGGTTCGGTGCCCATCTTGAACGGTATCCCCAGGGCCGAAACGAACAGCTCCTGAAAGCGAGGCTCGGTGGCCGTCTCGATCTTCTCCACCCTCTCCGCCAGATCCTCTACCTCGGTGCGGGACTGACGGTTGAGGAGGGCGATGATCGCTCCGGTGCCTGCCGCGTTCCCGGCGCCGGAGACCGAGTCCAGGTCGCATTCCGGGATCATCCCCAGGGTCATCGCGAAGCCGGGGTCGATGTGGTTCCCGAACGCACCGGCGAGCCGAATCTGATCGACCGACTCGGTCCCGTAGTGATCCATGAGCAGCTCGATGCCGGCGCGAAGGGCAGCCTTGGCCAGTTGGATCGCTCTCACGTCCCCCTGGGTGATGACGATCTCCGGGTCGGCCCAGAGCACGTAGGAGAAGGTGCGACCGTCTGCCACGACCCGGTCGGTCCCGGCGCTGCCGTCGATGACACCGTCGGCGTCGATCAGACCCGAGGAGAACATCTCGGCGATCACCTCGATGATCCCCGATCCGCAGATCCCCGTCACCCGGGTCTCTTCGACCTCGACGTAGAAGGCATCTTCGTCCGACCAGTGCTCACCGCCCACGACCCTGATTCGGGGCTCGAGTGTCCCCCGGTCTATGCGCACTCGCTCGATGGCGCCTGGTGCCGCCCGTTGGCCCGAGGAGATCTGCGCGCCTTCGAATGCGGGGCCGGTGGGACTGGAGGCGGCAAGGATCCTTTGCGAGTTGCCGAGGATTATCTCGGCATTGGTGCCGACGTCTACGAGCAGCTGTACCGCATCACTCCGGTGGGGTGCCTCCGAAAGCATGGCTGCGGTGGCGTCGGCGCCGACGTGACCCGCTATGCATGGAAGCACATAGGCGCGGGCGAGAGGATGGACGGCGATGCCGAGGCTCACCGCCTCCATTCGCACCGACTGGTCGGTGGCGAGGCTGAACGGTGCCGCCCCCAACGGCGTCGGGTCGAGCCCGAGGAAGAGGTGGTGCATGATCGGATTTCCGACCAGGACGATCTCGAGTATCTCCTCCCGCATTACACCCGCTTCGGCCGCCAGCACACCCACGATGGCGTCGAGGGCGTTGCGGACTGTGGCCGTCAGCTCGGCCGACCCTCCCTCGGTCATCATGGCGTAGGACACCCTGCTCATCACGTCCTCGCCAAACCTGATTTGAGGGTTCATCTCTCCGTGGGTGGCCAGCACCTGACCGCTGGCCAGGTCGCAGAGGTGACCGGCGATCGTGGTCGACCCGACGTCGAATGCAACGCCGAGGAGCCGATCGTGGAAGCCTGGCCAGACCGCGGTGACGTCGATCCCGTCGTGGACCGCGACCGTCACACCGGGGCGAGCATCGGCCAGGGCTCTCTGCAGGTCGGCGAGCACCCGGGGGTCGACCCGGACGTCGTCCAACTCCCACTGCTCGGACAATGCGTGCAGCAATCGGCGTTGGTCGCTGACGGCGTCACCCAGGATGGAATCGGCCACTTCGACGTAGTAGAGGCGGACCACCGGGTCTATTTCGATGTCGGGAACCTCCGGCCGCTTGCGCACCACCTGACGATGCACCTGGCTGTCGGCGGGGACGTCGATGACGACGTCTCCCATGACTCGCGTCTGGCAGCCGAGTCTGTTCCCCTCACGGAGGGGCCTGGCGCCCGCGTAGTCGAGTTCGACGAGGTTGGGAGCGGACACCCGGGAAGGGTCGAGGGGGATCGTCTTCGACGAGCCGAGCTGGACCTGACAGCGGCCGCAGATGCCGCGGCCTCCGCAGATCGAGTCGAGGTCGGCCCCCAGGTCCCGGGCGGCATCGAGGACGGTGGCCCCGATCGACACGCTGCCCTGACGCCCCGACGGTGTGAAGAGGATGCGGGCCTCGCTCCCGCTCATGAGCGATCGCGGCGGCCTGTGCGCCGGCGCTCCCTACCCTCACCCTCGGCCGGCTGGCGAAAGGTCTTGATCCAGGTGACGCAGTCCGTGTCGACGCCGTTGAGCACGTCCGCGGCCTTGACCGCCTGGCGGATCTCAGGCTCGAGGGGATTGGTGATGGCCGAGGTGAGGCCACTGGCCGCCGCCATGGTCAGGAAGGCAGAGTTGATCCCGATCCGGTTGGGCAGGCCGAAGCTGATGTTCGACGCCCCCAGCGTCGTGTTGACGTGCAGCTCCTCCCGGATCCGGGAGGTGAGGGCGAAGACCTGCCGACCCGCGGTCGGCATGGCGCCGACCGGCATGACCAGGGGGTCGACCACCACATCTTCCCGGGGGATCCCGTGGTCGGCGGCTCTCTCGACGATCTTCCTCGCCACCTCGAATCTCACGTCGGGGTCCTCGGAGATCCCCGTCTCGTCGTTGCTGATAGCGACGACGGCTGCCCCGTGCTTGGCCACCAGTGGAAGCACCGCCTCGAGGCGTTCCTCCTCGCCGGTCACCGAGTTGACGAGCGCCTTGCCCTCGTAGGCGTCCAGGCCGGCCGCGAGCGCTTCAACGATGGAGGAGTCGATCGACAACGGCACATCGGTGATCGACTGCACCAGCCGGACCACCTCGGCGAGGATCGCGGGCTCGTCCGCCAGGGGGATGCCGGCGTTGACGTCGAGCATCTG
>JBAVPF010000164.1:0-2503 GCA_049692815.1 Acidimicrobiia bacterium | reverse complement strand
GCGCTGCTCCGTCTCCTGCCGGGCGCGGGAGTCGTCGACGGTGGATCAGGGGAGGTCGACTTCGAGGCACTCCGGGATGACGTCGACCGGGCGGGCCCCGAGATCGAGCAACTCATGAGCCGTCTCGACGATCTGAAGCGAGAGCAGGAGACCCTTCCCAGGCACCTGAGCGCCCTGAAGAGACTCCTCCCCCTGCTGCCCGACATGACCGCCCTCGAGGGGTACGAAACCACCGCCCTCCTGGTCGATGCGCGGCACGTGGCCGTCCTCGGTGAGTTGAACTCACGTCTCACGGCCCGGCTGGAGGGCAACTTCGAGATGGTGTCCGACCGCATCGACCCACGTACGGTCGGTGCCGTGCTCATATACCCCAACGCGGCCTCGGCGGAAGTGCAGCTTGAGTTGGGGAACGAGCAGGTCAGTCGGGTTCGGCTCCCCCACCAGTACGAGACTATGTCCTTCCGACAGGCGCTGGCCCAAATGGAACGGCGGCTCAGTCAGGTTCCCGCCGAGATCGAGACTGCCGAAGACGCGGTTGCCGACTTCGTACGCGCCCACCCGGGCTGGGCCGCGGGCCGTGAGGCGGTCTCGGCTCGTTTGGAGCAGCTCGGGGCCATCCGAACTCTCGGAGCAACCCACCACACCTTCGTCCTCTCAGGATGGGTCCCCGGTGAAGAGCTGACGGCGCTGGAGGCCATGCTGGTGGACGAAGTGGGCCCCGACGTCCTGGTGTACGAGGTCGAGATCCAACAGGACGAAGAACCGCCTGTGTTGATGCGTAACCCGGCGCCGGCTCGACCCTTCGAGTCTTTGGTGAAGCTGCTTCAGATCCCCAGATACGGCTCTCTCGATCCGGCGGTCCTCATGCTGATCTTCCTGCCGCTGTTCTTCGGGATGATGCTGGGAGATGTGGTGTACGGGGCGATCCTCCTCGCGGTCGCTCTCGTGGCCAGGGGGAGGACACGCGAGGCGGGGTTCGCCCACGATCTGGTGCGGATCCTCATCCTCAGCGGTGGCTGGGCGGTGCTCTGGGGAGTGGTATACGGCGAGTACCTGGGTGATCTGGGCCGGCGCTGGCTTGGCCTGCAGCCACTGTGGATCGACAGGGAGACGGCCATCGAGCCACTCCTCCTCTTTGCTCTCGCCGTAGGTGCCGTCCACATAGTGCTCGGGCTGGCCCTCGGCGTTTGGCAGGCGATCCGGATCGAGGATCGTCACAAGCTAGGCGAGCGGGTGGGGATGCTTCTGGCTCTAGTCGCGCTCTTCGTCATCGCCGGCGCCGCGGCAGGCGCGCTGCCCTCAGGGTTCATGACTCCGGCGATAGCGCTGGCCATGGTGGGGCTCGTCCTGTTGATCGCCAGCGGGGGCCTGATGGGACTGCTGATGGGGCCACTCGAGGTGATGGGGACCATCGGCAACGTGCTGTCCTACCTTCGCATAGCGGCCATCGGCCTCGCCTCCGTGTACCTCGCTCGGGTCGCCAACGAGCTGGGGGCTGCGGGCCCCCTGTGGATAGGGCTGATCGTTGCCACGTTGTTTCATGCGCTCAACCTCGTCTTGGGCGTGTTCAGCCCCACGATTCAGGCCCTGCGTCTCCACTACGTGGAGTTCTTCGGGAAGTTCTACGAGAGCGGAGGCAAGGCCTTCCACCCATTTGGAGCGGGCTCGGAAGGCCCGTCTTCCGCGATTCAAGGCAGATAGGAGAAAACATGGATGTTGGACTCGGTTTGATCGCCATCGGCGCCGGGCTCGCAGTCGGGCTCGGAGCCATCGCCACCGGACTCGCCCAGGCCCGAATCGGGTCGGCGGGGATCGGGGCCATCGCGGAGAATCCGGACCTCACCGGGCGGGTGATCCTGCTGGTGGCCATACCCGAGACCCTGGTGATACTGGGATTCGCGGTGGCCGCGATGCTCATCATCCTCCTCGGAGGCTGATGGCCCTCGACGAGATCCTCGAGACCATCCGCGCCGAGGCCGATGAGGCCGCCGCGGTCATCATGGCCACCGCCCAAGAGCAGGCGCGGCAGGTGCTGGAGCGCGCGACCGCCAAAGCAGATGACGAGCGCCGAAAGAGCTCCGGGGCCCTCGACGATCGCGCCCGGTTGGAACGTAGCCGAATCGTGAGTCGGGCTCATATGGAGACTGCGAGAGAGCGGCGGGCAGCGCGCGAGAAGGTCTACCAGCAGATCCTCGACTCGGTTCGGAGACGTCTGACCGAGGTGCGTGCCTCTCCGGATTACGGGGAGATCCTGCGATCGTTGCTCGACGAAGCAACGGCTGTCCTTCCAAACCCGGAAGCAGTCGTGGTCGATCCGAGAGACGTTGGCATCGCCGAGGGTCTCCTGGCCTCACGAGGCCTCCAGCTCCGGATCGAGACCAGCGAGACTCCTCTTGGCGGTGTGAAGGTGATCGCCGGTGGGCGTGACGTCGACAACACGCTGGCCACGCGTCTCCTGAGAGCAGACCCCCGTCTGCGCTTCGTCGCCGGTGAGCTGCTGTCC
>JBAVPF010000163.1:0-2726 GCA_049692815.1 Acidimicrobiia bacterium | reverse complement strand
ACGTGCAATGAACACGGTATAGGCGTGTTCATTGCACGTAGGAGGTGATCAAGTGCCCCAACTTGGCGTGGAACACCCTCCTCGCGGCTCTCGACGAATCACACTGAGACCACGGATCATCTCAGCGGAGACCACCCTCGGTCATTCCCTTGATGTCGAGAGCCTCGTCCAATTCCGCCTCCGACATCAGACCCGCTTCGAGCACCAACTCCCGCACGGACCGACCGCTGGCGACCGCCTCCTTGGCGATCCTGGCCCCGTTGTCGTAGCCGATGTGCGGGTTGAGCGCGGTGACGATGATTGCGTTCTTCTCCACCAGATCGCGCGCTCGCGTCTCGTTGGCCTCCAGACCGTCGACGCATTTCTCCGCGAAGTTGGACGCGGCATTCGACAGCAACTCGATCGACTCCAACAGATTGTGGGCGATCACCGGCATCATCACGTTCAGCTCGAAGTTCCCGGTGGCTCCGCTCAACGTCACCGTCACGTCGTTCCCGATCACCTGAGCCGCAACCATCATCATCATCTCGGACATCACCGGGTTCACCTTCCCCGGCATGATCGAAGAGCCCGGTTGAAGCGCCTTGATGCGCAGCTCGTAGATGCCCGAGGTCGGGCCGGACCCCAAGAACCTGATGTCATTGGCGATCTTGAAAAACGAATTGGCGATGGTCTTGAGGGCCCCCGACGCCATGACCGTGGCGTCCTTGGCCCCCTGGGCCTCGAAATGGTCGGCAGCCTCCCGGTAGGGGAAACCCGTTCGCTCCGCCATGAGTGAGATGACCGCTCCCGCATAGCCGTCGGGGGCGTTGATCCCGGTTCCGACCGCGGTCCCGCCGAGAGCCAGCTCCTCCAACTCCGGCAGCACCTTCTCCACCCGTTCGGCACCCTTTCGAACCTGAACGGCGTAACCGCCGAGCTCCTGTCCCAATGTGACCGGTGTGGCGTCCATCAGGTGGGTTCGACCGGACTTCACCACGTTGGAGAACTCTGCGGCCTTGGCCTCCAGCGACCCGGCGAGTTGGTCGAGCGCGGGCAGCAGTCGCTCACGCATGGCGGCCACCGCAGCGACGTGGATGGCGGTGGGGATCACGTCGTTCGAGGACTGGCCGAAGTTGACGTCGTCGTTGGGGTGAACGCCACCGTCGCCGAGGATCTGACTGGCCCTGGCGGCAATCACCTCGTTGGCATTGGTGTTCGTCGAGGTCCCCGAGCCCGTCTGGAAGATGTCGAGGACGAACTGATCGTCCAGGAGACCTTCCATGACTTCGTCGGCGGCACGACGTATGGCGTCCGCCTTGGCCTGGTCGATGTGACCGGCTTCGCCGGCCACGATCGCCGAACTCCCCTTCTGCAACCCGAGCGCCCATATGAAGCGTCTGCTGAAACGATGGTCGGAAATGGGGAAGTTCTCCACTGCTCGCTGGGTGGACGCCCCGTAGAGAGCGTCGGCAGGGACTCTCACCTCACCCATCGAGTCCTTCTCGATGCGATATTCCATGGGCCGAACGCTAACCGGGCCCTCGGGGTCGCGATTCAGGGGATCAGGTAACGCGAGTGCGATTCGTAACGGCGGTCGAGGCTCTCAGTGATCGGGTCCTCCGAATCGACGGCGCGGGCAGCCATGAGGAGAAGCTCTACAAGGCCGTGGAAGTCGTCGAACGAGATCTCCTCGAGCATGGCCTCAGCCGCAGAAGTGTCGCCGGCTTCGACGGCGGCCAGATTGCCCCTGTTGTGCCAGTTCCCGAGTGCCAGGCAGAGCCCGGTCGCCCGCAACCCGTACGCGCCGAATGCGGTCGCCTCGCAAGTGCCGCCGTCCATCAGTCGACGCTGATGGGTGAGGCCACCCTGTTCCGCGGCCCGGCTGATCCGGTTGGACATCTCCCGGTCGAACACCGTGACGCGGTCGCCGATGCGGATGACCGGCCCCTCACCGATCCGAGCGTTGGGCAGTTCCCGCGAGGTTTCGATGGACAGAAGACGCACCCTCTCGGGGAGCGTCCGGTTCTTCGCCGCATGGATGGCCCCGATGAGCCCTACCTCCTCGGCGCGAGTGAGAAGAACACCAAAGTGCCCCAACTCCGGATCGCTCCTCGCCCGGTCGAGAGCAGCGAGGGCTGCGGCGGCCCCGGCCAGGTCGTCGCAGGCGGGTGCCCGGAAAAGGCCCTCCGCCGTTGCCCGGTCGTCGAACCTCCACATCGCGATGTCCCCGGGACCCACCGGGCCGTCGAATTCCGCCCTTCCCTCGTTTGTCTCCCCGTCGAAGGTCTTCACGGTCCCGCCAGGGCCGTCGGCCCGGGAAACCACCTCGATGGCGGCCTCGTCGAAGTAGGGGGCGTCCACGCCACCCCGGAACTCGAACGAGCCGTCATCCCCGAGGATCACAAATGCGGGATGGTCCATGTGAGCCACGGCGAGGACCGGCGCCGGTCCGTGGTCGCCGGTCTGTGTGAGGATCACGTTCCCACCGGTGTCGAGGGAAAGCTCGAGGTCGTCGCGCTCGTCGGCCCAGGCTCGAACCCAGTCGACGACGCGGTTTTCCAGGCCCGACGCCGTCGGTATGTTGGTCAACTCGGCCAACCACCGCTCGACGACGTCTCTATCCGCCACCGCAAACCTTTCTGTGTCGATCTACGTTGGAATAGGTCGGGAGAATCGACACAGAACGAGGTCAGGCGTCGAACGGGGTGTCCGTGAAGAACTCGGACACCTTCCGCACCGTGCTC
>JBAVPF010000162.1:0-2251 GCA_049692815.1 Acidimicrobiia bacterium | reverse complement strand
GCGGTGGCCCTCGTCGACGGCCGCGCCGAAGAGGGTGGGCTGGTTGGGGACGAAATGGAGTGTCTCGTTCTCGGCGCTGATGGCGTAGGCGCCATCCTCGACCTGGACTATCTCGCACTCATCGGTGCGCCATTGGCCTATCTCCCGGCCGGAGGCCGAAAGGCGGACGTGCCCGTCCTCTAACTCGACCATCACGGGGATGTCGGCTTCCGCCAATGTCACTACGCCGTCATAGATGGGCATAAGGGTCTGGTCCCCCCAGGGCGATCGACACACAAACTAAGCGGTGGGCCGCCCCGTGTCGACTCAGAAGGGGACTGCCATGGCGTCACAGAGGAAGCGTGTGAACGAGCTCGCCCTGACGAAGAGGCCGTGCAACTCGTCGTCGAGACCGGAGGAGGTCACCGTCCTCTGCGTGAGCCTGGCTCCGGCGATGAAGCTCTTGAGCCGCAGGTCGTCCACGTGCGGGTGCCGGGGGTCGAGGTCACTGGGCACTCGACGCAGGCGATCTTCCTCATGGTCTCCGATAGACCATGTCTGGGTGAATTCAGGTGAGTGAGCCGCCTCCGCCCATCCCTTCGGGTCGTCGTTGATCGCGGTCCTGATCGTCCTGGCCACCTTGGGCTCCGGGTGCCACATCCCCACTCCCGTGAAGCACTGGCCCGGCTCCAGGTGGAGGTAGAAGCCGGGGGCATGGACGTCCTTGCCCATGGCATGCCGGAACTGGATGCCTACGTTGGTCTTGTAGGGCGTCTTGTCCTTTGAGAAGCGTATGTCGCGATAGGGGCGCATCAACGACCCGCCGTTCGCCCTCGTGTCGGCGACGAAGTGAGGGGAGATGTCCTTCAGGCGGTCGCCGAAGTCGGCGATGAAGTCGAACGCCGGCTCCCGGATCGTCTCGACGTATCGCTGCTTGTTCGTCTCCCACCACGTCTTCTCGTTGTTCTCGGCCAGCTCCCGGAGAAACGTGAACACGGCCGGTGTGAAGTACCTGATGCCTGGCATGTGCTGTCCCTTCTCGGTCTATGTCGAACATACGTGGCGGATTCGACAGTTTGAAGGGAACCGTCAGGAGTGCTCCTGGCGGGCTTCCAACTCCTTCCACGAGGTTCGGAACCCATCGCGCAGGACACGCGTGAACACGTGGAAGTCCTTGTGCAGGACCCACACAGCCGCCAGCAGGAACATGATGCCAACGCCGAAGCGGGCGGCTGCGGAGACCTCTGCCGAGATCAGGCCGATCTCGGCGAGCCAAGACTCCGCCAGTTGCACGCCGAACAGCCCGAGCATCGCCCAGGCCTCCTTGCGACTCATCGATCTGCTGGCGATGACGGCCACGGCGAAGACAGACTGTGTCGCAGTCACCCAGAGCTCGTCGCGTTGCACCTCGTCGAGGGGCAGACCGTGGAGTCGACCGGCGAAGATCGTGAACACGATGGGCAAGGTCCCGACGAGCAGGGTCCATTGATTGACCTTCGAGGAGATCAGGGCCCCGATCCCTGTTCTCGCGGCGAGACGCCAGGCGAAGAGGGTCGCCACTATCAATTCCGGGGCCTCAGACGCGAGCGGCGCCAGCCATTTGATGAGGAGGAACTCGCTGATGCCAATCTCGGCACCCAACTCCTTCAGGGATTCGGCGAAGTGCTCTGCGACGAGGATGATCACCGCCGCCGCGATGACGAACAACAGGTAGTTGACGATACGTCGTTTCCGCTTCGGCAGCGATGCGACATAGGCGCTGGGGCCGACCAGGTGTGGCTCTTCTGGTGAGGCTCCGGCGAGGCGGATCATGTAGGCGACGTAGATCCCGACGAGGACGACCGCATCGAATGGGGTGATGGTGTCCTTCAGGAAGAGAGTCATCCCGTAGATCGAGGCGATGGCCAGGTAGGCGATGTCGACCGACTGGGACCGTGTCAGGTTGACCATGGTCGGGGTGGCCATCTCCGCCATGCGCGGGGTGGCGCTCGTGCGACGGACCCGCCAGGTGCCGAGAAGTATCACCAGTGGCCACCCGAAACCTATGAGCAGCTGGTTGGCCCCGGTCATGTTGGCCAGCGCCAGCGGCCCGGCCTCGGTGGCCGCCCCGGTCTGGGCGAACTCCCTGCCCGCATCGGCGGTGAGCACGAAATCGACTGCGTACTCGGGGAGGACGGCGATGAGGGCGAGCAAGGCGAGGGCAAGCCCACCGCCCACGTCGAGCTGGATGATCTCGGCCGCCCAGGAGATCATGAATGCAGCACCGACGATC
>JBAVPF010000161.1:0-7042 GCA_049692815.1 Acidimicrobiia bacterium | reverse complement strand
GGTCACAAGTCGAATTGGGCCAGGCAGGGTTTCACGTGATCACCCCGCTACTGCTCGACGACGGGACGGCGATCCTGGTCAATCGTGGCTGGGTCCCGTTGACCATGGACCGGCCCCCTGTCGACGCTGCTCCCGTCTCCGGGGAAGTGACCGTCGAAGGTTGGATACATCTCACCCAGGTTCGACCGCCGTTGGGGCCCAAGGAGCCGTCCGGGCACCTCGACGTCTTCAACCGGGTCGATATCGACAGGATCTCACGGCAGGTGGCGGAGCCGCTGGCCCCGGTGTATCTGGTGGTGATGGGGGAGAAGGGGCCGGATCTCCCGATCCCCGTCGATCTCCCCGACTTCGGCGACGAGGGGCCGCACCTGTCCTACGCCATCCAGTGGTTTGCATTCGCGTTGATCGCGCTCGTCGGCTTCTACTTCCTTCTCAGAAATCGGGGAGTCAGCCGAGGCAGGGCTCGAGACTGATCCCGGTCGCCGGGCCTTCGCCCACGGTTCGATCACCGGGAGGCTGACGGGGGCCGGGCGGCCGCGAACGTCATCACGCCGACCAGTCGTCTCACCTGGTTGAGACGTGCCCGCGCCTCACCCGGTTCCTTCGATCTCCTTGGCCAGATCCTCGACGACCTCGTACCCGTCCAGATCGGCCAATTGGGAGGGGTCCAGCTTGATCTTTGCCGTTCTCGAGCCGGCGCCGACGATCACCCAGTCACACTCCATCACCCGGCTGTCGAGCCACACCGGGATGTCGTCGGGCAGACCGAAGATGGTCACTCCGCCGATCTCCTGACCTGTCAACTCCTTGGTCAGGTCACCGGGTGCAAAGCTCACCTTGCGCACACCGAGTCGGCGACGAACCGTCCCGTTCACGTCGAGACGAGTGTGGGCCAGCACGACGCAGACCGCGCTGTGGCCTTCGGGCTTGCGTGAGGCCACCAGGATCGCATTGGCAGACTTCTCCAACGGGACGCCATATGCCTCACAGAACCGTGCCGTGTCGGCCAGGTCGGGGTCGCAGGCCATCTCCTCGTAGTCGATGCCCAGCCGGGCCATGTCAGCGATCACCTCGGGGGCAGCGCTCATTCGCCCAGCCTAGGAATGGGTCACCGGGGAAGCACGAAACCTGTGACAATCGATGCATGGACGGATACGACGAGGGCACGTACGGACGGGCCTGGGCCCCGTACTACGACGACATCTTCGACACGGTCGACGATGCGGTCATCGACCTCCTCTTGCGTCATGCCGGCAACCCACCCCGGGCACTCGAGTTGGCGGTCGGCACAGGCCGCATCGCCATACCGTTGGCCGAACGCGGCGTGGAGATCGTGGGTATCGAAGTGTCACCGGAAATGGTCGACGTCATGCGCTCCAAACCCGGGGGAGAGGTGATACAGGTCGTCATGGGCGACTTCGCCGACGTGGGGGTTGAGGGACGGTTCCCCCTCGTCTACCTGGCCTTCAACACGCTCTTCGCCCTCCTGAGCCAGGAGAGGCAGATCGAATGCTTCCAGAACGTGGCGGACCACCTGGAGGACGGCGGTCGGTTCATCCTCGACTGTTTCGTGCCGGACGTGACACGATTCGACCAGTACAACACCCGTCTCGGGGTTTCCAGCATCTTGAGCCCTGCCGAGCACAGGTACGAGTTGTCGATTCACGACCCGGTCGGTCAGCGAATCTCGTCACACATGGTGAAGCGGAAAAGCGACGGCTCGACCGTCGTCCTGCCCGTCGAGGTCCGCTATGCCTGGCCGGCTGAGATGGACCTCATGGCGCGACTGGCGGGGCTGGAGTTGGAAGACCGTTTCGGCTGGTACGACCTGCGACCGTTCAACGAGCGATCGACCAGTCACATGTCGATCTATGTGAAACCGGGTTAGACGGTCTCGGAGGCTTCCTCCGAGACTTCCTCGGCTTCCTGCGCCTCCATCTGTGCCCGCACGTCTTCCATGTCGAGCGCCTTCACTTGACCAATCAGGTCGGTCAGCATGTTGCCGGGAAGTGCGCCGGGCTGGGCGTAGAGGATGATCTGATCACGGAAGACCATCAGCGTCGGGATAGAGCGGATGCCGAACATCTGGGCCAACTCCACCTGATCCTCGGTATCGACCTTGCCAAACACGATGTCCGGGTTCTGGTTCGACGCCTCCTCATAGGTGGGGGCGAAGGAACGGCACGGGCCACACCATTCGGCCCAGAAGTCCACGAAGACTGTGTCGTTGTCCTGGATTGTCTCGTTAAATGTCTCTTTGGTCAGGGCCACTGTGCCCATGTCGGAACCTCGTTCGAATCGGGAGAATCACGATGGGAAACAAGAGCAACCGACCGCGATATTCCACAAGCCTAGAGTCAGTCCGAGCGGATGCGACTCTCCAAACCCAACAGCACCGAGAAGGAGGCCACCTGGAAGGTGTGCCTGAACTGTGGGAACCGCTTTCGGGCCGGGTCCCACGGCTACCGGGTGAACTGGTGCTCTCCGGCCTGTGAGACTGCGACCCTGCGACGCCAACGCGACGACATCGAGAACTCCTGGATGAGGTCGATCTGGTTCCTACGGTGACCAGACCGGCCAAAGCGCCCTGACCGCCAAACACCATCGTCGAGGTACGGTGAGATCGTGCGCTTCCTGACCATCTTCGCACTCGTAGCCCTGGCCGAGATGGCGACTTTCTTCTGGGTCGAATCACGGATAGGCCTTGCCTGGGCCCTCGGCCTCGCCCTGACCACGGCCGTCATCGGGTCGTTCCTGGTCCGGCGGGCCGGGGTGGCCGTCCTGGCCCGGATTCGTGAGAGATGGAGCCAGGGTGCAGTGCCGGGGCGGGAGCTGGTCGACGGGGCAGCCATCCTGGTGGCAGGGGCCTTTCTGATCTCACCGGGGTTCATCACGGACACGCTGGGGTTCCTGTTGCTGGTGCCAGTGGTGCGCCGTTCGATCTATGCCCGGGTGTCCCACCGGTTCACCGCACGTGTCTCGACGTTCATCCCCGATGCCGGGCCCGGGGGAGAGGTGATCGACGTCGACGAGGTGGACTGAAGGCTCCTCCACCTCACTACAGATCGGCGCGGAAACGCCGAATAGGTATAGACGGTCGGAGAAGACTGAATGGAAACAGCCCGCAATCCGAAGCTCGCCACTCTCCGTGCACTCGGGGTCACCGGCGGTGCTCTCGGCCTTCTGGTCTGGCTATATGGCGTGTGGACGATCGCCCTCGGTGGAATGGCATTCCAGCTTCCGGGTGATCAGTTCTCAATGATCTCCGCCGGGCTGGTCGCCGGCCTGGTGGTCAACATCGTCGCTATCCACGCTGCGAGTCGGGCAGAGGTCGAGCCTGAGCTCGCTGCGGCCTACCTGGCGCTCGCATGCCTCGTCGATTGGATCGTCTTCCGGTTCTTCTGGATCATCCCCGGGCCGCTGTTGTTCGC
Organism: Acidimicrobiia bacterium; assembly: GCA_049692815.1. Lineage (GTDB taxonomy): Bacteria > Actinomycetota > Acidimicrobiia > Spongiisociales > ZC4RG35 > JANQRA01. Next base: position 3,611 of record JBAVPF010000161.1, on the reverse strand, counting down.
CGGCGTTCTGTTCGCCTTCGCCCGGTTCGGGAGGAGCTCAGACGGCTCGAAGCCCAGCCGTCTAGGTGTCTGACAGGGCCGGGAAGGGGTGATCGGCCTTTTCACAGGCTTCCCTGAGCCATACGCCCATAACCCACGTTATGTCAAGTTACCTGGTGGCGGGCCACCCCCTCCGACCGACCCGCGGTTGATCACAACCAAGGACCCCACCGTTGTTCAACGAGGCCCACGCACGCCGAGGCCTACCGCACCATGACCAAGGAACGGGTGACGGGCACCCAATACACTGGTACTGGTCGTGACCTTCGACTACGACATCAGGGCGAAGTTGAATCCACTTCTCTTGTTCATGACCGGCGGCCTGATCCTGGCATGGGGCACCGACTACCCGTTCTCGACTCCTGGCTGGCTCTTCGTGCTGGGCATCGGCTTCATTGTTGGATTGATGTCAGTCGAGTTTGTGACTTCGAGCGCCATCCGCGAACGTTTCTCTCGCTCCATGAGCGGCCATATTCGTCAGTTCGTCGTCTTCATTGTCGCGGTATTTCTCTTCCGCTGGCTCTTGGACGGATTCAAGGTCGAGGCTTCATCTCGGGAGTTGGTCGCCGATCTGGTGGCATGGGCGTTGATCTACACGGCCCTGGCCTGGGCGGCTCGACGAGCGCGCCATAGAGATGCCGGTCCACTTCCAAACGCGTCCGATGTGCAATGAACACGGTATAGGCGTGTTCATTGCACATACGACAGTTGTGCACACCCATACGCCGGTGAGCCGTTGCTTCGCCACGTGCTCCCGCCTACAGTGAAAGCCGATGAACACCGACCTGCGCTCGCTCCTCCTCCTCATGTAGGGCGAACGCGCACATATCCGTGTTCGCCCGCCCCCGACAGACCGGGGGCTTTTTCATTTCCCGGTCACGCCCAAAATCTCAAAGAACAGGACTGAATCCATGCCTCCCTCACCAGCAAGACCGAAGAAGATGTCTTTCGAGAAGTATCGGCCGCAGGTACCCCTGGTACTCGAGGACCGCACCTGGCCCAACGTGATCATCGAGAAGGCCCCACGCTGGTGCTCGGTCGACCTCCGTGACGGCAATCAGGCGCTGATCGACCCCATGGACCCGGCCCGCAAGCTTCGCATGTTCAAGGCCCTGGTCGAGATGGGATTCAAAGAGATCGAGGTCGGCTTTCCCGCCGCCAGCCAGCCCGACTTCGACTTCGTCCGCCAGCTGGTCGACGACGACCTGATTCCCGACGACGTCACCGTCCAGGTGCTCACCCAGAGCCGTGACGAGCTGATCGAACGCACGTACGATTCGATTGCCGGGTCCCGGCAGGCGATCGTCCATTTCTACAACTCGACCAATCCCCTTCAGCGTGACGTCGTGTTCGGCATGGACAAGGACGGGATCCGCGACATCGCGGTCAACGCCGCCAAGCTCTGTCGCAAGCTGGAAGAGTCCATGGGGGACACGGCCATCCGCTATGAGTACTCACCGGAGAGCTTCACCCTCACCGAGCCCGATTTTGCCGTCGACGTGTGCGAGGCGGTCATGGAGGTCATGGACCCTTCGCCCGACGACCCGATCATCATCAACCTCCCCGCCACGGTGGAGTGCTACTCCCCCAACGTCTACGGCGACGTCATAGAGTGGTTTCACAGGACTGTCAGTGACCGCGACTCGATCGTGCTCAGCCTCCACCCACACAACGACCGTGGCTGTGCCGTGGCCGCTGCCGAGTTCGGTGTGATGGCCGGTGCCGATCGCGTCGAGGGGACGCTGTTCGGCAACGGTGAGCGGACCGGGAACGTCGACATCATCAACCTGGCCATGAACCTCTTCGCCAACGGCGTCGACCCCGAGCTCGACATCACCGACATCGACTCCCTCCGTCGCACCGCCGAGTACTGCAACCGGCTCCCGGTCCACCCACGACACCCCTATGTCGGAGATCTGGTCTACACCGCGTTCAGTGGCTCCCATCAGGATGCGATCAAGAAGGGTTTCGCCGCCCTTCCCGACGACTACGACCATTGGGCGGTCCCCTACCTGCCCATCGATCCCAAGCACGTCGGCCGCAACTACGAGGCCGTCATCCGGGTCAACTCCCAGTCGGGCAAGGGTGGTGTCGCCTATGTGATGAAGGAAGAGCACGGCTTCGACCTGCCCCGCCGGCTTCAGATCGAGTTCTCCAAGACGATCCAGAACATCACCGAGGACAGCGGCACCGAGATCACCCCGACGGCGATGTGGGAGTCGTTCCAGGGGGTCTATTTCCCGGAGAAGGCACGATTCCGCCTTCACGGCCAGGACCTTCACACCGTCACACGGGACGGCAGTGGCCGCACCACGGTCACCGCCAATCTCGAGGTGGGTGGCGAGGACGTCACCGTGGTCGGTGAGGGTGACGGGCCGGTGGAGGCATTCGTCCACGCCCTCCGTGAGCAATTCGATGTCGCCTTCGACGTCGTCGACTATTCCGAGCACGCCATCGGCAGCGGCGCCGATGCCCGGGCGGTCGCCTACGTGGAGAGCTCAGGCGAGGACGGGGGCCTCCGCTGGGGCATCGGGGTCGACTCCAACATCACGACGGCCTCCCTGCTCGCCGTGCTGGCCGCCTTCGAGCGCCACCAGCGGTCAACGGTCTCATAGCTCTGACCGGGACGCTCGACACCGTTACAAACCGAAGATCAGCGCCAACGACTGCCCCCTGGAATTCGAGAGGACCAGATTGTTCAGTCGGGCCGTCCGACTGTGCGGTAGGTGGCGATGACCACACCGGTGGTGGTGATCAACGAATCGCTCAGGGTCAGCCGGGTCGGCGGTAGGCCTCCGTCGAAGAGACGGGCCCCAGAACCCAGGACGATGGGATATATCAAGAGCAGCCACTCATCGATGAGGTCGCGCCTCATCAAGGCGTGGATCAGAATCCGGCTGCCCATGATCCCAAGCGAGGTTTCGGGGTTCTGCTGTCTCATCGCCGCTACGGCGTCAACTGCGTCACCGCTCAGCAGCGTGGAGTTTGGCCAGGGCAGCGGTTCTGTGAGCGTTCTCGACGCCACGTATTTGGGCGTGTTGTTGAGCACCGGAGCGAACGGGCTGTCGGGTTGGGCGTTCCAATGGGAGAGAAGATCCTCGTAGGTGCGACGTCCGAACAGAAGAGCACCGCTCCCCCGTCCCATCCGCTCACCAAGGAACCGGCCCATGACCTCATCCTGAAAAGCCTGAGCCCAACCACCATGTGTGAAGCCACCCCGGGTGTCTTCATCGGGCCGGCCCGGCGCCTGCATGACACCGTCCAGACTCATGTGGTTGAGCACGGTGATTCCCATGCGACCTCCGTGTTGGTTGCGAAGCGCTGATCTTCGTCCCCGAGCGTCGCTATTGGAGGGACCGTTATCGATTCAGGACGAACTCAAGCGCCACCAGCGCTCAACGGTCTAGCTCGGCGAAGCTAGGTCCGAGTTCTGGCGGGCTGGCTCTGGTAGTCCATCAAGAGGAAATCCTCGGCCTTGGTGAAATCGGCCGGCGGCTCTTCAGAGACCAAAGCGTCGAGCGCTTCCCTCTGAGTGACCAAGTGTGGCGAATCGAGGGCGTGCTCCTCATCAC
>JBAVPF010000160.1:0-1710 GCA_049692815.1 Acidimicrobiia bacterium | reverse complement strand
CTGGTGGCGCTGCAGAACGGCTACGACGACGCTGCCGGCGACACCATCGTCACGCCGGTCCGGGTTGCGGCCAACCAACTCGAGGTGACGGTGTCCCAGGAGGTGCCGACCTTCTTCCTCAAAGTCTTCGGCATGGACACCCAGACCATCACCGAGCGGGCCACCGCCGAGTACATACCGCCGCTGAAGCTGGGCTCCAACACCAACAAGTTCGGCAACGACCCGAGCTGCTACGCCACGAACTCGGACTGTGCCGGCAACTTCTGGGCCAACATCCACGGCACCAGGACCGACTCGGTCATGGGCGACGCCTATTCGTCCTATTGCGCCATCAACACCGGGAGCAACGACGGTTGCGCACAGAGCCCGCAGTACCGCGACACCGGATACCTGTACGGGATCGTCCCCGGCGCCAACTCGATGACGATCCAGACCCTCGACCTCAACTTCCGCAACGAGTCGGGTGGCGTGACCAACGACGACTACTGGCGCACCGGCGACCACAACGACTTTTGTGGGGGCCCCTGCCCCGGTCCGTCCATTCGGGTCAACGTCTACTACCCGGACCCAACGCCACTCGACATCTCCGACAACATCCTCAAGTGCACCGAGGTCTACGACCCGCTGCCCCAGATAGCGCCTGACGACGACCCTCCGTTCGACCCGGCGCAGTGGAACTACTGGGACACACTCTGTGGCGGGGCGATCGACACCAGCGTCTCGCCCGACGGCATCTGGATCATCCAGATCGTGGCCAACGACGGCGACGGGGACGGGCACACCGACGGATCGGCCAACCAGCAGGTGAGCGGGCTGAACCGGTACTCGATCCGCTCGACCACAGCCAACATCTTCGCCCTTGGCGACTTCTCCATCTACAACAACGCTTCCGGCACGGCCACCCGCTTCTACCTGGCCGAGGTCCCCGACTACTACGCCGGCAAGACCTTCGTCGTCGAGATGTACGACACGGGTGAGTCGGCCGCCACCGGCACCCTGCAACCCATCGACCCCTCGACCGGCAACCCTTTCAATTCCGGAGAATGCCGGATCTACAGCAGGCAGGTCACCCAGACGTCCTGGGGATCACCGGACACCGTCATCTCGGCCGGCAGCACCTGCCAGGAGTCGGTGAGCCCGGGTGAGTACAACGGCCGGTGGCTCAAGTTCGAGATAGACCTCCCCATCGGGTACTCCTGTGTCGATTGCTGGTGGAAGATGAATTACAACTACCCGTCCGCGGTGAACGACACCACGACCTGGCGGGCGTTCATGGTCGGCAACCCGATCCATCTCATCCCCTGACCCGACGCGGTTTCCGCGGCTGGGCAGGACAATGAGGCGGTAGCCCCCCTTCAAGCGCTTTCGCTTGCATCCGGTTCGTTGTTGAATACCCCAAGAAATCCCCTGTGGTAATCACAACCGTTCGTGGGATAATGGTGCGGGCAGGGGATCGTGGAGGCTTCTGATCACGATGGGGAAAGACATTCGTTCACGGGGGGAAACGGGCGCCACCCTGGTCGAGGCCGCCATCATCCTCCCCGTCCTCATTCTCCTGGTGGTCACGATCATGGAGCTGGGCTTGGCCTTCAAGGACTTCCTCACCACCGACTTCGCCGCCAAGGAGGGGGCCCGTGTCGGCGCCCTGGCGGGCAACGACATCATGGCCGACTGCGACATCATCCAGAGCGTCGTGGCCGGGTACTCCGC
>JBAVPF010000159.1:0-9110 GCA_049692815.1 Acidimicrobiia bacterium | reverse complement strand
TGCCGCGGTAGTCGTTTCCGACTGCGACCCAGGGCGCGGGGCTCTGCTCGCTCACGACGACAGGGGGTGGTCAGCCGGGCGCATCCGGTAGAGGGACCCGCCTAGATCCGCTCTCAGCATGCCATTGGCCATCGTGACGACGGCTTCGGGTTGGACCGTGGAGAGGATCCTGGAGACTTCGACCGCGTGATCCGACGACGCGTACACATAGCCACGGGCCGCAGATACGGCTTTCTCCAGATCTCCGATCGTCCCACCTCCCACGACGACACCGTCGATGCTCTTCGCTGCCAGCCTGTCGGCGTCACCTCGCCGGATGGCCCGATCATGCAGACCCGTGTCGTCCACATCCCCGAAGACCGCCAGCGATTGCACTTCCACATCCTGGTCTATGAGGGCAGCCAAAGACGTCAACGGCGGGAAGGGCGAGCGAAGGGTCGTGGAGGGCTCCAACCCGGATGTCAGCTCCAGCATGCGGTCGACACGATGCCCGTAGGTGTGCCGCGACAGAACCCATTCGTGCCCGGCGGCGGCGATGCGGGCCGTCGTGTCGTCGTCCAGCAGCACGTGCACCTGTGAGACGACGTCACTCTCCATCGGGACGTAGTGCTCATTCCTCCTCAACAAGGTGTCGGTGCCCGGTATGTCCTCGGTCACCAGAAGTGCTCCCGAGCCCAAGGCCTCGAAGACCCTCATCGTTATCGGGAAATGCCTGGGCCCACCGTCGTTGAGCACGATGCGTGCGTCCGCATAGAGCGAGATCATCTCCTCCGGAGGGAGGCCATAGACCATCTTCGACGCGATCGAGGGGTCACCTTCGATGCCCTCGACTATCTCCCGGCGTCGATCGTATCGGCGTCCTCGTCCCCCGATACCGGCACCCACCATGGCCACGTCGAGTGTGCGATCCGACCAGCTGCCCATGTCCGGGGTCAGCTCTGCCGGGAAACCGAACGGGAAGCGGTACGTCGGAACCGGGAATCGATGCGCGAGATGCCAGCTGTGGGCAAGGAGCACGGCGTCCGCCTGATACCGGTATGTGAGCCTGATATTGGCGGGTAGATGGTGCTCTCCGTGGTGCGCCCAGAAAAGAGTCGGCACGGGAGGTTTGGCGCCCCTCACGTCCAGGGCCGGGTAGGGGCTCTCGACGATCACCACGAAGTCACAGTCGGGGTCGACGCGCTCCCAGTCGAGGACACCGTCCATGACCAGAAGCCGGACGCCTGCTCTTCGCAGGGCCGACTCCAGGTATCGGCCCGGGCTCGTAGGCGTCACGTGATAGGCGATTACGCCCTTGACGGAGGCGTGCCTTTCCGGTTCCGGACGGTATGGCCGCCACTCCGGCACCTTTCCGCCCTGGGTACTCGGCGATCTGCTCAGGACGGAGTCGTGTGGCGCATGCTCGATCAGGTCGCTCCTGGTCGTCGGCCAGCCCGGAGAGCGAAGTACCGGTGCCCCGGCCGCCTCGGCAACAGCCAGATCCTGGGCGCGGTGTGGATAGACGAGGTCTGGCCTCGAGGCGCGGAGTGCCTGCGCCAACTCCGACGCCCCGCCCTGTTCGTCGTCGGCGTGCGAGCTCAATCGACGCCTGAGCCACGTCAACGACAACCTGCTGGGCCTCAATCGAACCTGATGCTGGACCACTCCGACTGGCAGCAGATCACTCGGGGGGGCCGGGGAGACGACGGTAACGGTGTGCCCGGCAGCATCCAACGAGTGGACCACAGCTCGCATGCGCGGGTCGTTTGACGGGTTGCTGCTCGATATGACGCCTATGCGCATGCCCGGGGTGGGAGCCGGCAGCACGTCCCGCATCCATTTCTCGGCCACGTCTTCGAGCTCATATGACGCGACGACCTCTTCCCTGGCTCGAGAGCCGGTGGCCGCCCACGACTCTCGATCACCGGCGTAGGCGAGGATCCGCTCCCCCATGGCCTCACTGCTCTCGGCCAACCACTGCTCGTCGTAGATCTCCTCGGCTCCCGGCCAAGGCCTGATGACGGGAACCGACCTCGATGCCATTCCCTCGGCCGGCGACAGATGGAAGCTCTCGTCGTCCGAGGTGGACAGGATGAATCCGATCTTGCGCAGCCAATCCGCGACGTCCGGGCCGGGCGGGTCGAAGCTCACGGCGCCCGCCAACATGGGGTCGGTCTCCAACCGATCGCGGATCTTGGCGAAGAACTCGACCTCGTCGGGCCGATCCTCCACCCATTTGAGCCCCCACGGGCTGGCGCCCTTCACGAACAACCGGAACCGGTCGTCCACCGATCTCACATCCCGCAGCACGTCGAGGGCCATATCGAGCCTCTTGCGGGACGAGGCGGCCCCGATCATCCCGAGGTTGTGGATTGCGCCGGGCTCCTTGACGTTGTCGAAGACGGCCGTGTCCACCCCGTTGGGAACGACGATCACCTTGTGGGAAGGCCAACCGGTGGTCTCGATTGTGCGACGCCGGTAGTAGGGACCGACTGTGACCACCAGGTCGACGGCATCGATGTCGACTTCCTTCCAGTAATCATGCGACAGCTCCATACGATGGAGTCGAACCACGAGCCGCTGCCGTGGGCGTTTCATGCGGCTCGCCAACACCGCGTTCGGTCCCACCCACTCACAGACGATCGTGTCGGCCCAATCGATCACCACCCGGGTCTGTTCCTCGTCATGAACCCGGAACTTGGGCCATTCGTCGACACGTATCTGAAAGCGGCCCGACATCTCGAACCTCTCGATCAGTGGTTCGATGAACTTGAGGTCGGTCCCGACGACGGCGACCTTTGTTGGGCTCTCCTCAGTGTGCTTCGACATCGGGCACCTCAACCCGCACCGGATCGAAGCCATCCCATGCTGGTTCTGAGCCGGCAAGAAAGACCTCGTCTTCGGCATCCCAGGTATGTCCCTCACTGCCCCTCACGTAACAGAACTCCCACCGGCTGCCCGAGTAGACGAGCGCACCGAGGCTTCGCGCCGCCCTGAGAAACCCTGTGTCTACGTGTCTGGGACGGTGAGGGAAGCCGACCTCGTCCCAGACATGTCTGCGAAAAACCAGGGTCGCGCCGTTGGGAGAGCCGTCGATGAACATCTCCTCCTGGCCAGGCCGTCTCAGCACGGTCGTGTCCTTGCCGGCCACGTATGTGTAGTGGGAGCCTTTGCCCACGATGTCCGCGCCCGAGTAGCAGAGTGCATGGAAACTGTCCTCGAGGTGTGCCGGCCCGTAGTGATCGTCGTCGTCGATCTTCGCCAACAGAGGCGCGGTGGTGTGACTCGCCGCGATGTTGAGGCATTCGCCGAACGTGAGATCTCCGCCCAGGGAGAGAAGGGTCACCGGAACTTCCGCCGCAGCGGAGATCCGTTCCATCTCGGTCGTCACGCCCGCCCCGTGCACTCCCACGACGAGCTCTGTCGGCCTGTGTGTCTGCCCGAGGATGGCTCTCATCGATGCGGGAACGGCGTCGGGGCGTCGGGATACGAGGATGGCCCCAACGGCGGGGACTGGATTCCGGGCGGAGATGCCGGCCGAGCCCATCAGCTGCATTGCGCGCACCCACGGTGCATGGTTTCGATAGGCCCAGCGACGGGCGGCAGCACCTGAGCCGGGACAGGCGGTGAACCCAAGCCCCGAGGCGGCATTCTCGATCGCATCGAGGTCCGGCTCGACGACACGGGCGAGGTCCAGCGTCGCATCGGCCGTTGGCCCGACGAGGGGGCTGTGCCGTGCCGGATCGAAGCTTCCCGGGGAGAAGGCAGCCCCGAGACGGCGGGCGACACTCGACTCGGACGCCAACATGGCCATGGGCTCCGACGGCAACGAGTCGCTTGCCTCGGTGTAACCGCTGGCCCAGAACACGATCGGCTGTCGTCCAGGTTGGCCCGCCCATCGGGTGAGCCTCGACCGTGTGGATTCTGAGAGCCCGGGCCACGCCACGGGATCCACGACGAGGAAATCCGCCCGGTCCAGATCCCCGTCATCACCGGTTTCGACCGGCCGGTGGTCGAATGCTTCGAGTGCAAGGATCTGCCCACCGTCGGTGACTGCCGAGACGACCACGACACTCTTCACACGCGGCCAGGGGTTCCGGTCCAACGGGGCTATGGATTCCGACTGGCTGTGGCTCTCCCCCTCAATCTCGGTCGGGATGTCCCCCCTGATCGCCCGTGCCCAACGCCGCAGCGCCGCACCCTTGCTCGCCTCTTGCTCCAGCATCCGATTGATGCGGTCGGTCCGCTCCTCGGCGCGCCGACGCCAGGTGGCGGCCCTCTCGGTGAGGTCTTCGAGACGTCGCTCGGCATCACGCCTACGGGCTCTCTCGTCCCGTAGCTCTTGCTCCAGGGATCGTCTCTCCTGATCGTCCACGTGCGAAGGCTAAACAGTCACCGAGCGGTCTCCCGGTCCCGTCAGGGCTCTGTGTCGCCGGGAACAGCGACGATGGTCGCATCCCCGATGCTCTCGTTGCTCGAGTAGATCTCGGACACAGGTCCCAGCTCGAGAAAGTCCTGGACTCGATCAGGTGCGGGCTGGCGTTTGCCGTTCTCGAATAGGAGCACGTAGCGCTTGTCGCCTTCGAGCCGGTCGATACTGGCCTCGGCCGACTCGTTGGAGAACCCGTCCGTGAAGCACTTCGAGTACCAGGTCACCTGGGGCAGATAAGACGTCAGAACGCCGCACGTTCCGGAGGAGGCGAGCTCGATGTATTCGGACGCATCGACGACGGTCTGGAAACCGGCTGCGCGTGCCTCGGCTTGGCGGTCCGTCCGGTTGACGGTCTCCGTGAACAGGAATATCCAACCGATTGCGGCGACGGCTACGAGAGTGACCAATTGCCTCGGTGTCAATCGTCTCGCCACGCCCACCAGGACGTGCGCCCCCAACGCGATGAGGAGCCACACCGGGAAGAAGACGAATCGCGGCTCACCATGGGCAACCAGTCCCAGAGGGACGACGGCAACGATGACGACGATGGTGACGAACCCGGACAAACGGGCATCCTCGCTCCGTTGACGAGCACCGACGATCAACGACCAAACCACCCACAACATCGCGACGACCATCAGCAAGGCCCCGGCCGGGCCTGCCAGGTCTTTGGGGAACATCCCGGCGTAGTCGGCCAGTCCCTCTCCCACAAACGCCCGTCCACTCACTTCCTCCGTGAGCAGAACGACGCCCCATGGGCGTCCGGTGATCACAGTGGCCCAGATGAAATGGGGCAGGAGCAAGGTGAAGGCAATCGCGCCTGCCATCAACAGAGGACGCCGCAATCGTTTCACCACGCGTGGCCAAACGACGACGGTCGCCAGAGCGATGCCGATCATGGACAGCGCCGACTGGTACCTCACATAGAAGCCGAGGGCGACCAGGGGCCCGAGCCAGATCACCAGACGCCGACCCCTTTCGGGGTTGTGGACGCCTGCAAGCACAACAGCGACGATGCAGAGGAGGACGCCCGCCGCAGGCACGTCGGTCAAGTACTCCGCTCCTCTTCGCAAGTAGGGCAGCGACGCGCCCACGGTGGCGCCGGCGATGAGCGCGGCCCAGAGCCCACCCATTCTCCTTGCCACGAGCATGACCCCTGCCAATGCGGCAACGGACAGAAGCGATCCGACCAGTCTGACAGCCGCCTCACTCTCGGTGAAAGCCACAACGGCTACGGCCAACCACGACACGAACGGGCCGCGATGGAGGCTCCAGCCGGTGTCGGGGGTGCCCTCGACCCACGATCTCGCCTTCAGCACGTACGCAGATTCGTCGTGGCCGAAGGCCCCGCCACCAAGGATGGTGCGCACAAACGCGATCCCCACGACCACAAGGAGGATGAGCAGTGCAAAGCGAACGAATCTCGGCCCGAGCCCACCCGACCCGGCGAGACGGAGCAGCGGGAATGTGACCAGGGCGCCCAGCAACGCACCGACCTGACCTGGCCCGATGGCCGGGCCGTCGGAAAGCAGGCCATACCCGACCACGCCGGCGATTCCGGCGACGATGCCGATCGCTGCTCCACCTCGCCAAGAGTTGTCTTTCGGCCAGGGGAGGAGGACCGCCGCCAGGACCACGACCAGAATCAGACCGGTCTTGTAGATATCGGGTCGAGGTGCGAGTCCCAGCAGAGCCACCGCGCCGACAGCAACGAAGGCGGTGCCCAAGACGACGGAGAGGGCTCTGGAGAACCCCGCTGCCAACGGCTTCATTCAAGCGAGACGCTAACCGCTCAGCGGTGGCGGAGACCCGGGCGTGGACGGCGAGTCGTCTCCACGTGTCCGGTCGCTAGGGCCTCTCGACGCTGAGGGCGCGATGCAGAAACGCTGCCAGCTGGCCCCTGGTGACGAGGCCATCAGGGCAGAACCTGTCGTTGTCCGGTGGGTTGCACCCCTGTGTGATGCCGGCCGTGGCAAGTCGTCCTATGTCTTCGGCGAAGACGCTGCCGGCCGGAACATCGACGAACTCAGCATGGGTGTTCGCTTCGAGGCCAAGCGCCCGCACCAGGAAGGCGGCGAGGGCTGCCCTCGTCACCGGGCCAGAAGGACAGAACTCGTCGTTGTCTGGTGGATTGCAGCCTCGCGTGATGCCGGCGGTGGCAAGTCGTCCTATGTCTTCGGCGAAGACGCTGCCGGTTGGAACGTCGATGAAGGACGCGTGTGTGTTGGCGCTGAGGCCGAGCGCCCGGACCAGAAATGCCGACATCGTCTGCCTGGTGAGCACCTTGTCCGGGCAGAACTCGTCGTTGACCGGCGGGTTACATCCCCGCGTGACGTCTTCACCTGAGAGCCACAGGATGTCCTGATGGAAGATTTGACCAGCGATGTCGGTGAAGTGGCGGGCAGTGTGCAACACCGCGGTCAGAGGCAGAGACCAATTGCCCGATTCGTCCCGGGCGACGACCTCGAACCGATAGGCGGTCCCGGGCGACAGACCGGTGACCGGCGTGGTCGTCCCCGCAACGTCGAACCCGGACGTTCCCACCAGTCGGAGGCGATAGCCGGTCACGCCGACGTTGTCGCCGGCGTCGTCCCACGAGAGCACGAGGTCGTTCTCGCCGTATCTGTCTACATACAGTCGGGCGCCTGTGGCCCAGGTGGGCGCCGCCGTGTCCCGGTTGGCCAACTCATCCAGGGCGTCGCCTATCTGAAGCAGCCCATGCCCGTATGAGGTGTCGAAGCCCGGAGCACCCAGATCCTGAGCAGTCGAATCAAGGACACTTCTGATGATCTGGGGGCTGGCTTCGGGTCGCAGGGAGAGCATCAGGGCAACTGCACCTGTGACATGAGGAGTGGCCATCGAAGTTCCCTGGAGGAAGTAGTACCCGAACGTCTTCGTCATTCCGTCGAGCTCGAATGTCTCCTGGAGGACACCGTCGACGTGACCGTCCCCGTTGGCGTCCTGGCTGTTGTCCCCGCCGGGCGCGACCAGCTCGAGAGCGCTTCCACCGTTGGAGTAGAAGGTCCGATCCCGGTTGTAGTCGACGGCGCCGACTGCGATGACATCGGGATGGCTGGCGGGAAAGGGAATGGAGCCAGAGCCGGAGTTGCCCGCCGCGGCCACGATGACGATCCCGGCATCGTGGGCCGCATCTATCGCATCGGTCAGGACCGACGAGGCACAACAACCCCCCAGGGAGAGATTGATCACGTCGGCCCCGTGCTCTCTCGCCCAATCGACTCCTTGGGCGATGGAGGAGACGAGGCCGGTGCCGCCTGCGTCCAGCACCTTCACTGGCATCAATTGGGCGTCGTATGCGATACCGGTCACACCGATGCCGTTGTTCGTGCACTGCGCCACCGTCCCGGCCACGTGAGTCCCATGACCGTTGTCGTCCTCGGCCGCCGACGCACCCGCTGTCTCCGTGATCGCGTTGTAGGGATAGACGAAAGTGTGGCAATCCAGATCCTCGCCACCCTGTGAGACCCCGGTATCGATGATGGCGACCACCACACCCTGACCGGTGCTCTCCGTCCAGGCAGAGGCCACTTGCACGAGCGGGAAATGCCACTGCAGTCCGGCCAGCGGGTCGGGGACTGCAAGCGCCCCGACATCACCCAGAGCGACAGGAGTCAACCCCGGCTCGAGCTGCATCTCGTAGTCGAGCTCGGCCAGCTCAACATCGGGTCTGCCGGCCATCTCATCAACCACTTCCTGGGGAGTCTTCCCCGGAGGAACGGGAACTTCTCGCCATCGGTCGTAGACGCTCTCGGTGTTGGGGACGAGAGCCTGAACCTGTGCCCCGGGCCTCAGTTTGACCAGTACGTGGTCTTCGGCGTGCGGAACTTCCTCGTCGGTCGCAGCTCCCAGCGACGCCGACGCTTTGACGATGCCGAACGCCGGGAGGGTGGTCGTCAGCATCAGGCCGGAGAGGAGAGCGAGAGTGATGGCAGATCTCACCGTTCTTCGCGGTCCCCCTTCCAAAGCCTCACAGCGTCGCCCGCCGACAAGCTAGCCAGACGCACGGTGAGCGACACCGGTTGGCGGATGTATACAAGCGAGCTAGGCCGGATTTTCGCGAACTCATTGAGCTCCCTCGACCTATCTGTAGTCTCAACCCGGTTGCCCGGGTAGCCCGGGGCGTCGAGACGAGAGGGGAAGTACCCACCATGGATGACAAATCCTTCAATATCCGCGTATCCAAGAAATGGGCACGCACCGGACTGGTTGCGCTGGTCATGGCGCTGATCCTGGCTCCACTGACGGCACTGGCCGCCCACCAGTTCACTGACGTGCCCGACTCGAACATCTTCCACGCTGACATCAGCTGGATGGCCGACGCCGGCGTCACGCTGGGCTGCAACGCGGCACACACCCAATACTGTCCCGGCGACTCGGTGTCCAGGGCGCAAATGGCTGCGTTCATGCATCGGCTCGCCATCAACCAGGTGGTTGACGCCGGAGAGCTCGACGGAGCGGACAGCACTGCCTACCGCGCGGTGAGCTCTGGGGCGAACTGTGATCAGACCGCACCCAACGATTGTCCTACAGGAGGGACTCTTGCGACACTGACCCTCGACGCACCGGCTGCGGGGATCGTCACCATCAACTACCAGATCTCGATGCTCGAGTTGAATTCGGGTCAGGTGACCGTTCAGGCGTGGGCCAACGCCGACGACACATGCAACTGGTTCTTGAT
>JBAVPF010000158.1:0-2390 GCA_049692815.1 Acidimicrobiia bacterium | reverse complement strand
CTGGTACGCCGGCCAGAGAGGCCGGGGAGCCATGAACGTCTTGTAGTAGAAACCAGGGGAGAGGAAGCGGCTCACGACCCTGTTGGAGGCCTTCACGTCGAAGTCGAGCGAAGGCCAGGCGTTCTGTGCAGTCACATCCATGCCTTCCCCGACGCGACGGTGGGCGGCTCGCACGTTGGGCTCGTCGCCCACCTGGACCATGAGATTCGGGTCGTGGTAGGTGGCCGTGAGCAGGCCGCGGGGCCGGTGGTACTTGAAGCTGCGGGCGAAGACGCGCACGCCTGCGGCGGCGAGGGCGGAGGCGATGGTGTCGCCTCTATAAGCGGGGTAGACGTCGCCTTCCCACTCGAAGGTGAGAGTGTGAGATCGGTCGATCACCTCGCCCGGTCTGTGGTCGAGTCGGTATCCGCTCATCCCGGCCCCTCTCCAAGGAGACGCACGTCGCGAATCTCATTGCTGACGTTGTCCCGCTCCACCGTCAGGAAGCGACGGCAACCCGAGCCGTGGAACCAGCGTTCCTCCACCCAGCCAGAGGTGTTGGATTTCATGTACAGATAGCTCCGCCACGCACCGGGCCCGGCTTCGTTGACCGGTGGCCTGGGAACCACTTCACCCTTGAAGGTGAACTCTTCACTGTTCCTTGGCCCGCAATGGGGGCAGATGATCACCAGCATCGTCTCGTCACCATCTCTCAGTGCCCCACGGCGGCCGCCCCCTTCTCGGCCGTCAGGGTCCCCATTTCGAAGCGGTCGAGCCCGAAGGGGGCGATCAGGTCGCCGGGTCGGCCCTTGGCGACCATGTCCGCCACCGACTCCCCGGCGACAGGGCCTGCCTTGAATCCGTATGTGCCCCAGCCGACGTCGACATGGAAGCCGTCGACCTCCGTGGGGCCGATGATCGGGCCGAAATCCGGTGTCATGTCACAGAGACCGGCCCACTGCCGGAGGAGACGCATGTTGGTGAGGGAGGGCATCAGCTCGAGCACGTGGGTGGCCAATCCTGTGGTGAATTCGAGCGACCCCCGTGTCGAGTAGCTGGCGAAAGGGTCGACGCTGGCGCCGAACACCAACTCGCCTCTGGCCGTCTGGCTCACGTAGGTGTGCAGGCTCCCCGAGACGATGACCGGATGGAGAAAGTGCTTCACCGGCTCCGTCACCGCCGCCTGGAGGGGCCGCGTGGTGATGGGAAGCCTGACGCCGGCCATGGCCGCGATGAGCGACGACCATCCCGCGGTGCAGTTGATCACCGTCCCGGTGGCTATCGGGCCCCGGCTCGTCTGCACGCCGACCACCTTGCCACCGTCGACATCGATGTCGGTCAGCTCTGTCTCCTGGTGGATGTGGACGCCGAGCGCAGACGCCCCGCGGGCATACCCCCAGACCACGGCGTCGTGGCGGATGATCCCCCCGGGTGGGTGCCACAGGGCACCGAGGATGGGGTACCGGGGGTGATCCGAGACGTCGAGGTAGGGAGCCAGCTCCTTGATGTAGTCCGGGCTGATCACAGACGAGTCGATTCCCTGCAGCTTGTTGACCTCGGCACGCCATCGCATCGTCCGCAGGGAAGAGTCGTTGTGGGCGAGCGTCATGTGCCCGCGCTGCTCGAACATGACGTTGAAGTTGAGATCCTCGGCGAGGCCCTCGTACAACTTCACGGAGCGGTCGTAGAACCGGGATCCCTCCGGGGTGAGGTAGTTGGAGCGCACGATGGCCGTGTTCCTCCCCGAGCCCCCGCTGCCGATGTAGCTCTTCTCCAATATGGCCACGTTGGTGATCCCGTGGTTGCGGGCCAGGTAGTAGGCGGTGGCCAGGCCATGGACTCCGCCACCGATGATCACCACGTCGTACCGGGACCGCATCTCGTGGCGCTCCCAGACGCGGGGCCACGGCGAGCGGGAGAGCCCGTGACGGAAGAGACTCCACGCCGAGAATCGGTTGCCAGTGGTATTCAAGTCTGTTCCGTTTCCGCTGCCCGGTGGGGAAGGCACCGTCCCGTTGGTATGGTATACTCCAAATATACAAAGGCAAGCAGCGATGAAGCCTTCATGGTCGACATACTCCCAGGTGCCGTCGGTGGTGTTTCACCGATCGAATCTCGGTCGCACTGTCCCGATCGCGTTCGTGACCGGGCTGATTCTGTTCCTCATCAACCAAATAGGGCCTGCCCTGCGCGACCCGGGGTCGGTCGCCGTGTGGGTGAGGTCGGGCCTCTGTTTCGTGGTGCCTTTCTGTGTGTCGAATCTCGGAGTTGTCATGGCTTCGCGGGCCGAGGATACGGTCAATGCGTCTCGGCACGAAACGAGGATGCCCGACGCGAAGCGAGATGTGAAGGGAATCATCCGATGACAACTCCAACGGTGAGCCATGTGCTGCAGGAGAAGGGGTATGAGC
>JBAVPF010000157.1:0-1582 GCA_049692815.1 Acidimicrobiia bacterium | reverse complement strand
GGAGAGAGTCACTGCCCAGGGAGGTCGTGACGGGGATAAGGGCTATAAAGGCAAGGGTCGAGTCGGAGAGGATCCCCGCGAACGAGGACCCGGATTTCCATCTGAAGCTTGGGCCTGGCGGGCTGAGCGACGTGGAATTCGTCACCCAGCTCCTGCAGCTGCAACACGGGGGCCGGATACCGGAGCTACGCGCCACCGGGACCTGTGAAGCCCTGGAAGCCCTGCGAGAGACCGGCATCATCGAGGCCGGCGACCACGCGGCCCTCCGTGATGCCTATCTCTTCTGCACCAGAGTCAGGTTGCGGCTGCATCTCCAGAGCGGGCGTCCCTCCGACTCCCTCCCGGTCGACCAGGCAGAAACCGGCCGTCTGGCGGCATCCCTCGGCTTCGAAAGGACAGGGGAGCTGCGGGAGGAATACCGGAGACACACCCGGCGTGCCCGCCGGGCGTTCCTGGCTCTCTTCTACGACTGACTACCAGCTCGGCACGTACGAGTTGAGGGTCTTCATGTAGCTGGTGCGCTCGAAGACGCCGGGATCGGGAACCGACGAGTAGCTGAGACTCCCCCGCGCCTGGGACACCGAATCGTACCCGCGCTCCTCGAGCCACGTGGCGAGCCCGTCACGGACCTCACCGAGACGGGACGCGCCGTGCCGGAGAAGGGCCGAGGCCATCATCGTCACCGTTGCCCCGGCGAGGAGGGCCTTGACGGCGTCCTCACCAGAGTGGATCCCCGAGGTCGCTGCCATGGAGCAGCCGACGCGACCGTAGAGGACGGCGAGCCAGCGAAGCACCAGACGCAATTCGACCGGGTCGGACAGAACCAGGTTCGGCTTGACGCCCAGAGTGTCGAGGTCGATGTCCGGCTGGTAGAAGCGGTTGAACATCACCAGCGCGTCGGCACCCGCTTCGGCGAAGCGACGGGCCATATCGGCCGTGGACGAGAAGTAGGGGCCGATCTTGACCGCGAGAGGCACGTCCACCGACTTCCGGATCAGCTCGACCAGGTCCAGGTACGACTTCTCCACCTCGGCCGAGCTCTGTCTCATGTCGGCTGCGATCTTGTAGATGTTCAGCTCGAGACCATCGATTCCCTGGTCGGCCAGGATCTGGGCGTAGAGCGTCCAGCCACCGGTGGAGACACCGTTGAGACTGGCGATCACGGGCACCGTCACCTCGGCTTTGGCCCGGCGTATCAGCTCCAGATAGTCCTCGGGGCCGGTGTTGTAGTCGTCGAGTTGGGGAAAGAACCCCTCCGGAGCCTCACCGAACCCGTCTGCGCCCAGCTCCAGGCTGAAGTGGACGGCCATCTCGTCGTGCTCGATCTGCTCTTCGAACAGACTGGGCAAGACCAGAGCCGGCGCCCCCGCCTCCACCAGGGCGTGGATGTGGTCGATGTCGCCTGTGAGCGGTGACGCCGAGGGAACCACCGGGTGGGCCAGCTCCAGGCCCATGTAGCGAGTGCTGAGATCGACGCTCATTCCTCAACCTCCACGTATTCGGCCGTTCGATGGACATTCACCATCTGCTCGTACAGATACCAGCGGTCGTCGATGTCCTGCTGTGCCAGCTTCAGCAGCGC
>JBAVPF010000156.1:0-17634 GCA_049692815.1 Acidimicrobiia bacterium | reverse complement strand
GCCCCGAGCCAGAGACCTGCTCGATCTGGTGGGGATACCGGACGCAGAGTCCAGGTTGAAGAATTATCCACACGAGCTCTCCGGTGGAATGCGGCAACGGGTCATGATCGCCATGGCGCTCGCCTGCGACCCCGAGATACTCATCGCCGACGAGCCGACCACCGCTCTCGACGTCACCATCCAGGCCCAGATCATCGAGATCGTCCGCGATCTCCGTGAGAAGCTGGGCAGTGCGGTGATCTGGATCACTCACGATCTGGGGGTGATCGCCGGGCTCGCCGAACGGGTCATAGTCATGTACGGAGGCCAGATCGTCGAGGAGGCCCCCGTCGGCGACCTCTACGCCCATCCGCAGCATCCCTACACCGAGGGTCTGCTCGGATCTCTCCCGAGACTCGACCAGAAGGGCCAGGAGCTGATCAACATCAAGGGTCAGCCACCCAACCTCTACAACTACCCTACGAGCTGCTCGTTCGCCCCGAGATGCCCATACGCGTTCGACAAGTGCCGTGCGGAGAACCCGCCGCTCGTCGAGATCTCCCCCGGTCGCAAGACCGCTTGCTGGTGGGACTTGGACAACAAGAGGCCTCGTTTTGGCAACTGAGATGGAGACGCGCCCCGAGCCGATGCCCACTTCGAGCGAAGTCATCGTGAAGGTGAGGGACCTGAAGAAGCACTTTCCGATCATGAAGGGCGTCTTCCGCCGTCAGGTGGGCGCCGTCCGGGCCGTAGATGGGATCACCTTCGACATATATCGCGGCGAGACCCTCGGCCTGGTTGGCGAGTCGGGCTCGGGCAAGTCCACGACAGGACGTGTGATCCTGCAGCTGGAGCTGGCAACGGAAGGCACGATCGAGTTCGAAGGGACCGAACTGACCGTCACCAAGGGCAAGGCTCTCCGGTCTCTCCGGCCCCGGATGCAGATGATCTTCCAGGACCCGCACGCATCGCTCAACCCACGCATGAATGTCGCATCGATCATCGGCGAGCCGCTGACCGAGCACAACAAGGCCAGGGGCGAGGATCGAAGAAAGAGGATCGAGGAGCTGTTGAGTCTCGTAGGGCTGGAGCCGAAGCACGCAAATCGCTACCCACACGAGTTCTCCGGCGGACAGAGGCAGCGCATCGGGATCGCACGGGCCATCGCACTGAATCCCGACTTCATCGTGGCCGACGAGCCCATCGCCGCCCTGGACGTCTCGATCCAGGCTCAGGTGGTCAATCTCCTCGAAGACCTTCAGGACGTTCTCGGGCTCACCTACCTGTTCATCAGCCACGACCTCTCGATGGTGCGGCACATCGCCGACCGGGTAGCGGTCATGTATCTCGGCAAACTCATGGAGTTGGGCAGCGTTGACCGGCTCTACTCGTCACCCAAGCATCCCTACACCCAGGCCCTCTTGTCGGCGGTGCCGGTCCCGGACCCGGTAGTGGAATCCACCCGCAGACGCGTGATCCTCGAGGGCGACATCCCCAGCCCCGCCAACCCACCTCCCGGCTGCCCCTTCAACACCCGTTGCCCGGTCGCCCAGGACCTCTGCTCGGCAGAGGTGCCCGAATGGCGAGAGCTCGAGCCGGGACGCTGGGTGGCCTGCCATTTCGCCGAGTAGAAGCCCGGCAAGAGCCGTCATACGCGACGGGACAAAATCGCAATCGCCGCTGGAAATCCCGGTAAATCCCTGGTTATCGGAAGATGGCTTTTTGGGACCGTTTCATGTGCCACTTCTACGAGACGGTGTTAGCGTTCCCCCGGATGCCGGACGTTCGTTCCGGCACATGGAGGAAAGCAAGATATGAAGAGAACCAGATTGCTGGCGTTCCTCGCCGTCTTCGCCTTAGTGGTGGCGGCGTGTAGCCCCAGTACCGAAGAGGGCTCCACTACCACCGCAGGCAGCGGTGAGGGAACCACCACCACAGCGGCCTCTCCTGGCACGACCCAGGCACCTTCGGGTGGCGAGGCAGGCTCTGGGGGCGAGCTCCTCATCCTGCAGTGGCAGGCGCCCTCAGTGGCCAACGGCCTTCTGTCGTCGGGCACCAAGGACTTCCTGGCTTCTTCGCTCGTTCTGGAGCCTCTGCTGGAAGTATCCCCCGACGGCTCACTCGTCGCAACGGGGCTGGCCGAAGAGGTGCCAACCATTGAGAATGGTGGCGTCGCCGAGGACTTCAGCTCGATCACGTACAAGCTCAAGCCTGACGTCTTGTGGTCCGACGGCACTCCGTTCACTGCGGACGACGTGTTGTTCACGTGGGAGTACTGCTCCGACGAGCTCACCGGATGTGCAGCGGACCTGTCGAAGATCGAGAGCGTCGATGTCGTCGACGACTTGACGGTCCGATTCAACTTCACCGAGCCACAGTCGTACCCATATGGTGCCGGATTCGTCTCCTACGGTTCGCCCGTGGTGCAGCGTGCCCAGTTCCAGGACTGTGTCGGTGAGCAGGCCAGCTCATGCACCGAGCAGAACTTCCAGCCGATCGGGACCGGCCCCTACATGGTGACGGAGCTCAAGCCGGAGGACACGGTCACCTACGCGATGAACCCGAATTACCGGGGCATCGCCGACGGCAAGCCGTTCTTCGGAACCGTGACCATCAAGGGTGGCGGCGACGCCGAGTCATCGGCTCGCTCCGTGCTGGAGATCGGTGAGGCCGATTACGGATGGAACCTGCAGGTGGCCCCGGAGATCCTTCTTCCGATGGAGGCCGCGGGCAACGGCACGATCGTGACTTCGTTCACGGCCAACACCGAGCACATCGAACTGAACCAGACCGACCCGAAGGGTGATCCGCCCAGCGAGTTCCCGTCACAGCACCCGGTGCTGTACCAGAACGGTGAGTTCGCCAAGGCACTCTCCCTCGCCATCGACCGTGACGCGCTAGTCACCGTCGGCTATGGCCCGACCGGCACACCGACCTGCACCTTCTGGCCGGTGGGCGATCAGGCCACCGACGCCAACGACTGGTGTCTGACCCGTGACGTGGACCAGGCCAACCAGATCCTCGACGATCTCGGTTACATGGACACGGACGGTGACGGTGTCCGCGAGGCTCCCGGGTTCGGCCCGCTGGTGTTCGACTATGTGACTTCGACGAACGCCGTTCGTCAGTCCAACCAGGACATCGTCAAGGCGAACTGGGAAGAGATCGGTGTGGTTGCCAACATGAGCAACCAGGACGCCAGCCTCTTCTTCGACGGGACAAGCGCCTCGGACTTCTCCATCTGGAAGTTCTTCACAGACATGGAGATGTTCACCAATGGTGCCACGCTTCCCGACGCTGCCGGCTACCTCCACGGTTTCAACACCTCGGAGATCACATCGGCGGCTCTGGGTTGGCCGGCGAACAACAACATTGTTCGCTTCTCCGATCCTGAGTTCGATCAGATCTCGGACGAGGCTCTGACCTTGTCCCCGACAGATCCGATGTACACGGACCTCGTGAAGCAGATGCAGGAGATCATTGTCAACAAGGGAGCGATCATTCCGCTCATCCATCGAGGCAACGTCTCTGCCATAAGCAACACGATTCAGGGCTTCGGCGATCCCAACGGTTGGGACTCCGAGTACTGGAACATCGAGGACTGGACCCGCAGCGGCTGATGTCGCTGTAGTATCCGGCCATTGACAAGAGAGAGCCTTCCGGGTCAAGACCCGGGAGGCTCTCTCACTTAAACGACCTGGGCAGGTGGAATGGGCACATATCTGATCAGACGCATCTTGTTTGCCATACCGACGTTGTTGGTGATCAGTCTGATCATTTTTGCCATCCTCGACCTGGCCCCGGGCGATCCCGCAGGGCAGCTCCCACTCACTCTCCCCGCCGAGATGAAAGAGGCGATCAGGGAGGCGCTGGGGGTCAACGACCCCTTCCTCATCAAGTGGCTCAAGTGGGTGCAGCTCATGTTCATCAACGAGCCACTGCACGCCATCGAGTCGATCTTCAACGTGTGCTTCGGTGACTGCGAGGCAAGACACCGCATCATCTCCTGGTCGTCCCGGGCGCCGGCGATCGACATCATCTACCAGCGTCTCCCCCAGACGATGTGGGTCCTGGGCCTCGCATTCGTATTCGGCACGCTGATCGCCATCCCGGTCGGCATCATCTCCGCCTACAAGCAGTACTCTGTGTTCGACAACGTCGGGACGTTCGTCACGATGATCGGGTATTCCTTACCGACGTTCTTCACGGGCCTGCTCGCCATCATCGTCTTCAGCGTCTGGCTCCGATGGTTCCCGTCCTTCTATGACACGACTCTCGTGGTCAACAGCTGGGACACGTTCGTGCTCCAGGTCAAACAGATGATCATGCCGGTGGCCGTGCTGACTCTGTTCAACACCGCGGTGCTCAGCCGGTTCACTCGCGCCTCCGTCCTCGACAACCTCAATGAGGATTACGTGAGGACTGCCCGGTCGAAGGGGCTCGGCGAGCGGAAGGTCGTGCTCACACATGTCATGCGGAACAGCATGATCCCGGTCGTGACGCTGATCGCCCTTTCCATCCCGGGCATCTTCGCCGGGGCCATCATCACCGAGCAGATATTCCGGATAAACGGGATCGGGGCCCTGCTGATCACCGCCATCGGCCAGGGCGACGTGCCGATGGTCCAAACCCTCACCTTCATCTTCGCCGTGCTGATCGTGCTGTTCAATCTGATTGCAGACGTGACCTACGGCATCCTCGACCCGCGAATCCGATACGACTGAGACAGACTGAGGGACTATGGCGACAACACAGGAAAGAGCCGATCAGCAGACCGACGTAACCCTCGCGCCCGTCTCCGAGAAGCATCGATCGCTGTCCCAGGACGTCTGGCGTCAGTTCCGCAAGCACAAGGGCGCCATGATCGGGCTGATCATCCTCACCTTCATCGTCCTCGTGACGGTTCTAGGACCGTTCGTCTACCGGGTCGACCCCTTCCAGATCAACCTGGACATCGCCAACCAGGCACCGTCTGCCGGCCATATCTTCGGGACCGACAACCTGGGACGCGACGTCCTCGCCAGGACCATCTTCGGTGGCCGCATCTCGTTGTCGGTCGGGTTCGCCGCCATGGTGTTCGGTGTGATCCTCGGCACCGCCGTCGGTGTGATCGCCGGATTCTTCAGACGGTTCGACGGCCCCTTGATGAGGGTGACCGACTTGTTCCTCGCCCTGCCGATCCTCCCTCTCCTCCTGGTCGTGATCATGCTCTTCCGTGAGCCGCTCAAGGATGCTCTCGGCCCCGAGCTGGGCATCTTCCTCCTGGTCGTGTTCATCATCGGTGTCACCAGCTGGATGCAGACTGCCCGCGTCGTGCGTGGCGACGTGCTGTCTCTCAAGGAGGAGGAGTTCGTCCTCGCTGCACAGAGCATCGGCACTCGAAAGCGAAAGCTCATCAGCAGGCACATCATCCCCAACGTGCTCAGCCCTGTCATGGTCTCCGCCGCATTGGGAATCGCGGTGGCAATCTTGACCGAGTCGGCCCTGTCGTTTCTCGGGCTCGGCTTCCCCTCGGACTTCCCGACCTGGGGCCGTCTCGTCTACGACGGGCGGAATCATCTCCAGATCAACGCCATGTGGGTCATCGCACCGGGTCTTCTCATCTCCCTGACCGTCATGAGCGTCAACTTCATCGGAGATGGCATCCGAGACGCTCTCGACCCGAAGCTGCGCAGCAAGTAGCCAAGTGTCGGAGGAATCACCTCGGGGTTTCGACTGGCCCACGCGCTCGTGGTTCTTGTGGGGGGTGATCGCGGTCCTGGTCCTCGTGGCCGTGATCCTCTTCGTTGTCAATCTCGGATCCGGGCCCGACGACGACGACACCGCTTCGACAGCCGAGCAGGTGGAATGGACCATCGACGTGAGCGACTACGCCCCAACACCCGGGGAAGTGACCCTCAAAGGCGACAAACCCCTGGGGTTCCCCACCGAGACATGGAGAGACGGCGTGATGCTGCTGCGCAGCGTCGACGCAGGGCAGTTCGAATGGAACATGGACGTCAGCCCTGAGGTACCGGTCCCCGTCCACGAAATCGACCAGGCCGATGGTTGTGAAGCGCTGCAGGCCCTGCTCGACCGATGGGTACAGCAGGTCGGAGATGCCGGCGGTGACGGCGAGCAGACCCAAGCCGCCGCCTTTGCGCAGCACGCGGCGAACACCATGATCGATCAAGGCTGCGAGATCTCCCTCGATCAGTAGGAGCCAGGCCCGCCTTCTCTCAGAGGGTCAGCTCCTCACCCCAGTCGAGATCGAGCATCTCGATCCCATCCTCGGCCAGGACGCCGGCAGCCATGGCCGCGATGCGGGACCGTCCGCTCTCGCTCAGATAGAAGTCATGGATGGGCAGAAACTGTGAGGGTTGGAGACGACGAGCGAACTCCACCGCCCCGGTCACCGAGCCCCAAGGGACTATCAGAGGCAGTGCGAGGACCGGGGCAGATGTACTCGGCCGGCGGCTGTCACCGGGATGGGTGAACACGCCGTCGATAGTGAAAGACCGGTTGGGTGGTTGGGCACCGCTCGCCACCTTCTCGTGAAGGACGTCTTCGTAGGTCACATCCCCGGGGACCTCAATGGAGACTTCGATGTCGTGACGTGCCAGGAGATCGGCGACGGGCTGATTGGAGTGGACCACGACATCCTCGCCCCTTTCGAGCAGCCATTTGACGAAGTCCGGGTGCACGTGGTCGAGATGCTCGTGGGTGATGAGGATGCGGGTGACGTCGCCGATGGCGTCGAGATCGAGGCCACCCTCGAGATAGGTGTGGAAGCCGGGGTCGAAGAGGGTGATGGCGTGGTCGGTAGTGACCAGCACACACGAGTCCGTGAGTCGTCTGATCGTCGTCATGGAACCCAACCTAGGCGGACACCGGTCATTCGTGGTCCCTAGCATCGAGCCGTGTACCGCCCTGACATAGAGACAATCGCACGCGACGATCTTCGGAGGCTCCAGGGAGACCGGCTCGGACGTCTGCTGGAGCGGCTCCAGGGAGTGGACACACCGTTCTGGCGGGACAAGCTGGCC
Source organism: Acidimicrobiia bacterium (assembly GCA_049692815.1). Taxonomy (GTDB): domain Bacteria; phylum Actinomycetota; class Acidimicrobiia; order Spongiisociales; family ZC4RG35; genus JANQRA01. The sequence goes on along the minus strand of JBAVPF010000156.1, from coordinate 10,630 downwards.
GGGGTGGGGCCTACCAACGACATCGACGGGCTATGGAGCCTGCCCTTCACCGAGAAGCAGGAGTTTCGGGACAACTTCCCCTACGGGATGCTCACCGTTCCCCTCGACGACGTGGTGAGGGTCCACGCCTCCTCGGGGACCTCGGGCAAGCCCACCATCGTCGCCTACACCGCAGAGGACGTGAAGGTGTTCGCCGAAGTCAACGCTCGCTCATTGTCCGCTGCTGGGGCCGACCGGAGCGACATAGTCCACATCGCATATGGCTACGGCCTCTTCACCGGTGGGCTGGGGCTGCACTACGGCGTGGAGGAGTTGGGGGCCACGGCTGTGCCGGCTTCGGGGGGCAACCCGGGCTTTCAGATCGAGTTGATGGCCGACACTGGCGCCACCGGCTTGGCGGCAACGCCCTCGTTCGCCCTGATCCTGGCCGAGAGGGCGCGTGATGCCGGGCTTCTCGACGAGATCAGGCTGCGCTGGGGAATACATGGCGCCGAGTCGTGGTCTGAGGGTCTGCGTCAGAAGGTCGAGGAAGCCTGGGGCGGTGACTACGACGCTTGCGACATCTACGGGTTGTCGGAGATCATCGGCCCTGGCGTGGCCTCTGAGTGCCGGGAGAACAAGGGCGGCCTCCATGTCTTCGAGGATCACTTCTACCCCGAGGTCGTCGATCCGGAGACCGGCGAGCCCGTCGAAGCGGGCGAGATGGGCGAGCTCGTGATCACGACCCTGACCAAGACGGCGCAGCCGGTCATCCGTTATCGGACGCGCGACATGACCCGATTCCTCCCTGGCGACTGCCCGTGTGGGAGAACCAGCAGGCGGATAGCACGCATCCAGGGGCGGGCGGACGACATGCTGATCATCAGGGGCATCAACGTCTACCCACGCACCATCGAGACCATCTTGATGGAAGATTCCGCGTTGGGAAACAACTATGCCATCGTCGTCGACCGGCGACCCACCCTCCCCGAGCTCGAGGCGCGTGTGGAGCTCTCCTCCCCCGCCTCGGCTGAAGAGACCGAGGCCGTCGCATCCCGATTGCAGGCGAAGCTGATGGAGACCATCCGATTGCGGGTCGAAGTGAAGGTGGGGCCCCCGGGCAGTGTCCCCCGCACCGAGTTGGGCAAGGCAAAGCGCGTCTTCGAGAGAACGGACGACACCGACCCCCTTGGTTGATCCCCTGTGGCCGGTCAGATGCCCAGGGCCTCTCCCAACCGGTGCCGGTGATGGCGGGGGCTGCCCAGTATCAGAGACGACGCTTTGGCTCGCTTCAAGTAGATGTGGGCGTCGTGCTCCCAGGTGAATCCGATGCCACCGTGGACCTGGATGTTCTCACCCGCCACCCACGCGTACGCCTCGGAGGCCACGGAGGCGGCCAGGGGGGCGGCCACCGCCAACTCCTCGACGTCGTCGGTCACCCGGGACGCGTAGTACGCGGCCGACCTGGCGTGCTCCACCTTCATCAACATGTTGGCGCAGCGATGCTTGATGGCCTGGTACGAGCCTATGGGCCTGCCGAACTGGTAGCGCGTCTTGGCGTACTCGACCGACATCTCCATACAGCTTTGCGCACCACCGACCTGCTCTGCGGCGAGCGCGGTTGCGGCCAGATCCATCGTGCGGTCGAGGGCGTCTGAGACATCCCCCTCACCCAACCTCGCCCCCGGCGCCACCTCGACCCCGTCGAGAGTGACCGTTGCCATCCGCCTCGTGGGATCCAAGGCAGGCTCCTGGGCGATGCTGACACCGGGCTGGCCGGCGTCGATCACGAAGACACCGACCCCGTCTCCGGCGCCGGCCGTCACCAGGAGGCTGTCTGCGAGGTGCCCATCGAGGACTGCCCGTTTCCGGCCTTTCAGGGCCCAGCCATCTCCTGCGGGAGTTGCGAGGGTCCCGGGTGTCCGGTGCGCCCAACTCCTGGGCGCTTCGAAGACCGCCAGGGTGGCGATCACTTCTCCGGTGGCGAGACCGGGGAGCAGTTCGGAGTGCTGTGCGTCGGTTCCGATCTCCTGAATGGCCGTGGTGGCAAGCACGGCGCTGGCAAAGAAGGGCCCTGGCGTCACCAGACGGCCCATCTCCTCGAGCAAGACACCGAGCTCGACAGGTCCGAGGCCGGCACCCCCGTGCTCTTCGGCGATGGCGAGGCCCGTCCAGCCGAGATCGGCCATCTCCTTCCAAAGGCCACGCTCGAAACCCTCTTCCCCCATCATCAGCTCGCGGACCCGGCCGATGCCGATGTTCTCGGCCAGGTATTGGCGAGCGGTCGTCGCGATGAGTGCCTGATCCTCGCTTCGAGCGTAGGTCACCTTCTTCTCAGCCACGGGGCACCTCCACCCATGGCAGGTCCTTGTCGACGCGTGGCTCGCCGGGCAGGCCGAGCACACGCTCACCGACGATGTTGAGCATGATCTCCGAGGTCCCGCCCTCGATCGAGTTGGCTCTCGTCCGCAGGTATGCCTTCTGCGGCTCGTGTACCTGGAATCGCTGCGGCCTGACCAGCTCGTAGCCGCCGGGGTAGAGGGTCCCGTCCAGACCCATCAGGTCGAGCGTGAAAGAAGTGATCTCCTTGTTCAGGCTGGCCCAGGCGAGTTTCCCGGTCGAGCCCTCCGGTCCCGGCGTCCCGGCGCTGGCCATCTCATTGGCCCGCGCCGCCGTCAGCCTCGCTGCCTCGGCCTCGGCCCAAAGCTGGAGCAGCTTCTCCCGAAGGACCGGATCCTTCTCACCGGAGGCATTCCAGATCTCGACGGCTTGGCCTATATACCCGCTCTCCCTGGGGATAGTGCTGCCGCCGATGGCCACCCGCTCGTTCATGAGCGTCGTCAGGGCCACCCGCCAACCCGCTCCCACTGCATCGATTCGATTGCCGTCGGGAACGCGAGCGTCGTCGAAGAACACCTCGTTGAACTCCGCCTCGCCGGTTATCTGATAGAGGGGCCTGACTTCAACGCCCGGGGAGTTCATGTCGACGATGAAGTAGGTGAGACCCTGATGCTTGGGCACCTGAGGATCGGTCCGGGCGACCAGCATGCCCCACTTGGCGATGTGGGCCAGAGTCGTCCAGACCTTCTGACCGCTCACGACCCATTCGTCCCCGTCCTTCGTGGCTCGAGTGGCCAACCCGGCCACGTCGGAGCCCGCGCCCGGCTCGCTGAACATCTGACACCAGATCTCCTCCGTGGTGAACATCGGACGAAGCCAACGGCGCTTCTGCTCATCGGTGGCATGGGCGTCGAGCACGCCTGCGCCCATGGCGATCCCTAGCAGGTTGGTGTAGCGGTTCTCGATGGAGGCTCCAGACCGGGTGAGACGGTCGTTGATCCGAGTCTGATGCTTGCGAGAGAGCCCCAGGCCCCCGAATCCCTCGGGGTGCCACGCCCACGCCAGGCCCTTGTCGTACTGCGCACCCCAGAACTCCTGAACGGGCGTCTCTTTGGGGGGGTGCTCTCTGATCAGCTCGTCGACGAGATCGTCGACGCGTGTATCGGCAGAGTCAGCCATGTGATATTTGACCTTCCACTCAAACTCGGGGGAAACGGTACCCGGTCGGACCGGACCGCGCCCACCCGTCCCGGCGCCCCGACACTGTAACGGTCATAACTCATTTGACTTATTACAGGAGCCGGACTACCTTGTAACGAGCAACATCGACCTCATTTATTACCAGAAAGAAGGACATGTTCGCTCCTTACTGCGAGACCCACGGTTCTCGAGTCCTGTTACCGATATCGAGCATCTCGGCGATCGTCCGGCAGGGCGAGTCCCTGGTCGCCTGGTTCTCCTGCACCTGCGGCGCCAGCGGCGTATGGCGGCCGGCTGCCCGAGTCTGACCAAAGCTCAGAAGACTTCGGGGCACCACGGCGACCGCGCCGCGCGGAAGAGGCGATGGAGGGTCATGACGGCCTCCTCGTCACCTTCGATCCGCCCTGCGTCGGCCATGCTCAACGCGTTTCCGCCGCCGAGATAGAGGTGGCCCAGAACGTCAACGAGGAATCTGAGAGAGGGCGGGCTGATGGAGCGCTCACACGAGGCGCGCCCCTCCTCGACGGTCAGCCGATAGACACCCGTGTTGTCCGGCCACGTCTCGTCGGCCACCTCGAAGACCACTTCCCCGGCATCCTCGTACCTCCTCTGTTCGAGAGCAGCCTCCACTGACATCACCCGCACCCAGAGCGAGTCGGCGAGGGTGCGGCGGATACTCCTGAAATCCGGGGCGATATCGGGCAGCGACTCGTCGACCGGCATGTTCCACCACTCCACGGTCGGGAAGAGATCGATGTTCATCAGGAACCGCCAGAGCGCGTGTCGTGCCCTTGCCGACGCGGTCACGATCTCGCTCACGTGAATCTCCCCGAACGAGCGAAAGTCCTCCCACTTGTCCCTCTGACGGAAGGTGGCGTAGCCGAGCGCATGACCATCCTCCTCGACGACCACGTGGCGGTGAGGGGACCGACCGTCCCGGGACTCCTCGGGGTCGGCGAGAACCCGATGCTTCCACCAGGCATCACTCCTGGTCAACATGCCCGCCCGTATGGGACGAACCGCCTCGTAGATGCCGCGCACGACCGGCTCTGTCTCGTCGCCCTCGAGAAACCTCACCACCTGCCCCGATGGAGCTGATGGCACCTCGATCGCACTTCCGTCGATCACTGCCTTGTGCCTGTAGGTGGCGGGTGCATAGCCGAATCTGCCGTATATCGACGATTCGGAGGCCCACAACCCCGCCAGTGGCTCGCCCCGATCCGCGATGTCCGCCAGATGGCTGGACATCAGGGCCCGCATCACACCCATGCGGCGATGAGTCGGTTGGACCGTGATCACGGTGGTGCCTGCCATGGGGGCCGTGGCTCCGCCGGGCACGGTCACACCGAGCGGGAAGGCCGAGCAGGTGCCGACGATGTCCCCTCCATCGAAGGCGGCCAGGGTGCGATCGAGGTCGACGATGGCGTCGAATCGCTCTCTCGAGGCTACGTCGGCGTCGCCGCCCCGTCCAAACCCTCTCGAAACCCGTCTCCGGAAGAGATCGGCCTCCGAGCTTTCGATGGTCCTCACTTCCCACATGACCCGAAGTCAACCATCTCGAAGGGGCGCTCTCACCCGCGACTCAGTCGCCGTGCGAGCCGGCGGGATCCGACTCGGTGTGGATGGACCGACCAGGTCGCGAATGACGCCCGGCGGGGAGGTGTGCCGGGTCGTCGACGAATATCCGCCCCTCCTCGGCGTGCAGCAGGGACGGGCCGTAGGCCTTCAACAGGTTCGCCTCCGTCAATACCGAATCCGGCGGGCCGGAGGCGACGATGCCGCCGGCGAGGAGGATCACGAACTCCGAGAGCCGCGCCTCCGACAGATCGTGTGTCGTCATCACGACGGTGCAGCCCTCCATGGTCTCGGCATGCACCACTTCGTCGATGGCGTGGGCCGTAGTCAGGTCGACCCCCGTCATCGGCTCGTCGAGGAGGAGCAGATCGTGCTCCTGAGCCAGCCCCTGGGCGACCAGGACCCTCTGTCGCTGACCACCGGAGAGATCATGGATGTGCCGACCCTCGATCCCAGATATGCCCATTCGCTCCAGGACCCGGTCGACCGCTTCCCTGTCCTGCTCCCTGATGCGCCCGTAAGGGCCCAGTGAGGCATATCTGCCCATCATCACCACCTCTCGAACCGAGACCGGCAGGGCCTCGTTGATCTTGGTCGACTGCATCACGTATGAGATCCGGGATGCGACCACGTCGACCGCGATCGACCCGGCGTACGGCTCGGCCAACCCTGCGAGCAGATTGAGGAGTGTCGATTTCCCCGAGCCGTTGGGGCCGATGACCGCGATCACGGCCCCTCTGGGGAGATCGAAGTCGGAGGGTGACAGTGCCACGGTCGAGCCGTACGCCACTCCGACCCCTCTGGCGGTCACAAGAGGTGTCATGAGCAGTTCGAGCACCTGCCCTCGATCTCGAGTGCGTGATCCGTGGGCGTGAAGTCGTTTCTGACGCCGATCTCCGAGACGAGACCCCGCAGCATGCGCTCCTCGTCCTCGGGGATCTCGACATCCTCCACAGAGCCGCAGACGACGCACACGAGGTGATGGTGGTGACCGGTCAGCCACTCGGCGAGCTCGTATCTGGTCATCCCCTTGGCGCCCAGATGATGGACCGCGACCCCCGCCTCCTCGAGGATGGCGAGTGTCCGATAGAGCGACGAGAGGGGCACCTCCGCACCGAGGTGATCGCTCAGCTCGGCCGCCGACATCGGGCCTGATGCATCCAACATGGCATCGACCACCGCACGCCGGCCCTTTGTGAAGCGTATGTCGTTGTCGAGGAGGCGGAGCTCGACTTGTCGATCCAGGGTCGACCTTGTCATGTGATCACCTTATTGATTATGATTCTCAAGTTCATGATAACGATTCTCAATTTCAGGTCAACTCTGAGAACGGCGATCGTCGTCCTATCGGTCGTTTTGGCCCTCGTGGCATGTGGCGAATCGCAGGATGTCAGACCCGATGGTGTCTCGATCGTGGCGACCACATCGATCTGGGGCGACGTGGCCGCCGAGATCGTCGGCGACGATGGCACCGTGGAAGTGCTGATCCCGGTGGGCAGCGACCCCCATGACTACCTGCCCTCTGCCAGGCAGATAGCCGACCTCCACCGGGCCGATCTGGTGATCGCCAACGGCCTCGGGCTCGAGGAAGGGCTGGTGGACGTGCTCCACGCCGCCGCCGACGACGGAGTGAACGTCTACGAGTTGGGCCCCGACCTCGACCCTCTCCCCTTCCATGGTGGCGCCATCAGCTCTGCCGTCGGCCAGGACGACGGCGAGCTCGACCCTCATGTGTGGTTCGACCCGAACCGTGTCTCCCGTGCCGCGGCAGCGATAGCCGACCGGTTGTCCGAGATCGAGCCGGGTGTGGACTGGCGGTCCAAAGCCGAGAGCTACGTTTCGCGAATGAGGCAGTTGGACGCGCAGATCGAAGATCTGATCGCAGCGGTCCCTGACTCGAACCGCAAGCTGATCACCAACCACGACTCCCTCGGATACTTCGCGGCCCGCTACGGGTTCACCGTCGTCGGCGTCGTGATTCCCGGTGGGTCGACCCTCGCCGAGCCCAGTTCTGCAGAGCTGGCCGACCTCGTGACAACGATCCAGGAGGAGGGCGTGCCGGCGATATTCGCCGAGACCACCAACGCGTCGGTTCTGGCGGAAGCCGTGGCAGCGGAGGCCGGGAGAGGGATCGCCGTCGTAGAGCTGTACACCGGCTCTCTCGGGCCCTCCGGCTCCGGCGCCGACACGCTCGAGACCATGCTCCTGACCGACGCCCGACTCATAGCCGATGCCCTCTCCTGAGTCTCGGCTACCTTCTCGATCGTGGACTGGCTGACCGATCCCTTCGCGCTCGCGTTTCAGCAGCGGGCTCTGGTCGCCGGGGTGCTGGCCGCAGTGGCGCTGGCATTGGTCGGCACCTGGGTCGTCATCCGGGGAATGTCGTTTCTCGGTGACGCCCTGGTCCACGGTGTCATCCCGGGCATAGCCGTGGCGGTGCTCTTCGACTTCAACGTCCTCATCGGGGCTGCCGGCGCGGCCTTGGTGATGATGATCGGAATCAACTTCGTGCATCGCCAGACCACGTTCTCCGAGGACACGTCCATCGGGCTCCTCTTTGTCGGGATGCTTGGGCTCGGCGTGATCCTCATTTCGAGAACCGAGTCGTACCTGGGAAGCATCACGAGCATCCTGTTCGGAGACGCTCTGGGTGTGACCGATTCTGACATCGTGACCCTGATCGCGCTGGTCCTCATCGCACTGGTCGCAACTCTCGGGTTCTATCGCTCTTTTCTGGTGCTGTCCTTCAACGAGCAAAAGGCCGAGCTCCTCGGGCTCCGCCCTCGTCTGGCCCACATCGCACTCCTCACACTCATCGCCCTATCCGTCATAGGGTCGTTTCGGACGGTCGGCACACTTCTCGTGTTCGGGTTCCTCGTAGGCCCCCCTGCCACCGCAGCGTTGGTGGTGAAGAGAGTCCCCATGGTGATGACCCTGGCAGCCCTCATCGGCGCCATCTCCGTCGCCGGGGGCCTGGTGGTGAGCTATCACGCCAACACCTCGGGATCGGCGACCATGGCCGTGTTCCCCATCGCCCTCTTCTTCATCGTTCTCGTGATCGCCAACCGCCGCTCGCGGCACGGTCACCACCCCCTGATCGGCTGACCATGGCACAGGACCAGTGACCACACTCTCCGACAGCCGTCTCTCCAACTTCGCCGCATCGAGGATCCTCCAGGGCTTCGACGAGTACATGACGCGATTCAGGGCATTCAACGGCCGCGCCCCGGGTCGGTTCTCCGCCGCCGATTGGCGAGGGATGCGCGCCGACGCCCTCGGCCGTCTTCGGGTCTACGGGCGGGTCGTTAGCAGCACGGTCGACGACATCCGACGCATGCTCGGTGACCGAAGCGACGATCCCCTGCTGTGGTTCGCCACCAAAGCCGTCTACTCCGGGATGATCACCGACCGCCAGGATTGGGAGCTGGCCGAGACGTTCCTCAACTCGATAACCCGTCAAGTCTTCGACACGGTCGGTGTGAACGAGAGGATCGAGTTCGTCGATACCGACTTCGACAGCCCACCCTCGCCTTCGGGAGAACCCGTCTACGTCCTATTCGAGCGGGCCGGCTCGACGGCCGGGCTCATCGAGCAGATACTCGGCCATTTCGCCCACGAGACTCCCTACGCCCGTCTCACCGCCGACGCCGCGGAGACGGCGAGAAGGATCGAATCGGCCCTGGCCGACCGTGGAGGCCTGCCCGTTGTAGGCCGGGCGGAGATGGTGCGGTCGGTCTTCTACCGCGGGCAGGCCGCCTACATCGTCGGTCTCCTCTACGCCGGCTCGGTGCGCCTCCCCATGGTGCTCGCCCTCCGGCATGAGCCGCGTGGCCTCGTGGTCGATGCAGTGCTGCTCACGGAGGACGCTGTGTCGATCCTCTTCAGCTTCACGAGGTCTCATTTCCATGTCGACGTGCCGCGGACCTACGACCTCGTGAGGTTTCTCTCCAGGTTGATGCCACGGAAGCGGATCGCCGAGCTCTACATCGCCATCGGCCAGACCAAGCATGGCAAGACCGAGTTGTACCGCGACCTCCGCCGGCACCTCCATGCCACGACCGAGCGATTCGAGCATGCCCCGGGCACCCAGGGTCTGGTGATGATCGTCTTCACCATGCCCGGCTACGACGACGTCTTCAAGGTGATCAGGGACACCTTCCCACCCCAGAAACGAACGACGAGGAGTCACATCGTCGAGAAGTACCGCTTGGTCTCACGGCACGACCGCGCCGGTCGGCTCATCGAGACCCAGAACTTCCAGCACCTCTCTTTCGACCGGTCCCGCTTCACCCCAGGGCTGCTCGAAGAGCTCGCCTCTGATGCGTCACGCAGCGTGCAGATCGAGGACGACACCGTCGTGGTCGGCCATCTGTACGTCGAGCGGCGGGTCGTTCCCCTGGACCTGTATGCCCGCGAGGCACTGCTGCCGGCCGCTCGAGCCGCGGTGATCGACTACGGCCAGGCCATCAAGGATCTGGCCTGCGCCAACATCTTCCCTGGCGACCTCCTCGTCAAGAACTTCGGGGTGACCCGTCACGGACGTGTGGTCTTCTACGACTATGACGAGCTGAGCGCCCTCACGGACGTGACCTTCAGGGAGATGCCGGAGCCCCGGGACGATGACGAGGCGATGTCCGCCGACGTCTGGTACTCGGTGGGGCCCAACGACGTCTTCCCTGACGAGCATCGACGCTTCCTCGGCCTCACGCCCGAGCTGCGGGATGCGTTCGGTGAGCGACACGGGGACCTCTTCGAAGTCGAGCCGTGGCGGTCGATTCAGAGGAGGTTGAGCGCCGGCGAGATGATCGAGATCTTCCCCTACGGAGACGAAGCTCGTCTCCCGGACACAGAAGACGCCAGGGGGTGGTGACGGTGATGGTCACCTCTCCCCGCGCCCTACTCTGGCCCGATGTCCGCCCTCGTCGTCATCACCGGTGCCTCCAGCGGGCTCGGCCTCGCCCTGGCCAGAGCAGTCCCTTTTCCTGCGGTGGTGATCGACATCAGCCGCAGCGGCCCTCCGAAAGGCGACGACATCGAGCACCTCGCCGCCGACCTCTCCCGCCCCTCCGAATGGGACGCAGTGGGGAACGAGTTCGACCGTCTCATCTCCGAGCAGCAGCCCGGGCGCGCAGTCTTCATTCACGCTGCCGGGACTCTCACACCCATAGGTTTCGCCGGCGAGGTCGACCCTTCTGCATACCGAGCCAATGTGCTCCTCAACAGCGCCGCGGGACAGGTGCTCGGCAACCGCTTCCTGGCGGCAGTTCGCGGAGGGGATCTGGTGACAGACATCGTGATGATCTCCTCGGGTGTCGCCTCGACGGCCTATGCCGGCTGGTCTGCCTACTGCGCCGGAAAGGCAGCTCTGGATCACTGGGTGAGAGCCGTCGGCCTCGAGCAGGGGGCCCGTGGCGGTGCACGAGTCTCGGCGATCGCTCCCGGTGTGCTGGCGACCGCCATGCAGGCAGAGATCCGCGAGACATCGGAACATGACTTCCCGAAGGTGGCAAGATTCCGGCGACTCCTCGAGGACGGG
>JBAVPF010000155.1:0-3503 GCA_049692815.1 Acidimicrobiia bacterium | reverse complement strand
CTTCGAGGCCGGGCTGGCGAGCCGGCGATGGCCTGCACCGCCGACCGGGTCCAGCCTCGTTCTCGTAGGGGTGAGATCGTGACCGTGCAACTCTTCGTCTTCGATTCCAGCAGACCCGTTCTGGAGGCTGTCGCAGGACCGGATGCAGTCCATCGTGCCGACGCCATCGTCGTCGACTGGGAGCGATCGGGTAAGGAAGAGCGCCAAAGTCACGCCGCTGCCCTTCTCGGCTTCGACACTCAGATCGCGCCCGACTCCCCGGTCGACCTCGACGCCGTCGTCGCCTACTCGACCGTTCCAGTGATTTGCCGAGTCGACAGCTGGGCACACTCCGGCAGGTCCGATCTGTCGAGAGCAATCGACTCGGGTGTATCGGAAGTCATCGTCCCCATGGTGCGCGGCCCCAGTGAGGTGGAACAGTCCTTGTCGGCCGCTGATGGCCGGGCAGGGGTTGGAGTCATGATCGAGACCGTGGCAGCCGTTGCCGCAGCAGGGGAGATCGCATCACTCCCGATCGCGAGGGCCTATCTGGGGCTGATGGATCTCGCATTGGAACGGCGCACCCCTGACATCTTCAGTGCTTTGACCGACGGGACGCTCGACCAGGTAGCGGAGGAGCTGGGTGGTATCCCCTTCGGCTTCGCAGGTCTCACTGTGCCGGGACGGGGGTTTCCGGTACCGACCCGCACTCTCGCCACCGAGATGCTTCGGGTCGGGGCCTCCTTCACTTTCCTCAGGAGGTCGTTCCTGGCCGATGCGGGGAGCGATCTCGCCGGAGGACTGCGCGACATCCGGGGGATGCTCGTCGATCTGACCAGCCCGGTGACCGTCTCCGAGCCGATGCCGGCGGTCCGATGATCGACTCAGTCTCCTTCGTGATCCCGAGCTACGGCACAGCCGACACTCTGCCCACGCTGGTTGATGAGATCACGGAATTGGCTCCGACGATCGCCGGCCGTCACACGGTGATCGTCGTCGACGATGGGTGTCCGCAGCGCTCGGGCTCGAGTGTCGCCGGCCGCGAGGGAGTGGATGTGTACCGGTTTTCCGGCAATCGCGGCCAGCGCACGGCCGTGTTGGCAGGGCTGTCGCTCAACGAGTCCACCGTTGCCTGCGTGATGGATGCCGATCTCCAGGACGCCCCGGGGTCGGTCGTGGAGTTGTTGGGCGCACTCATGAGGCTCGACGCCGACGTGGTCTGCGCAGGGCGGAGAGGAGATCATCAATCACGGTGGCGTCGTCGGGAGGCCGCAGCATTCCGCCGTCTCAGGTGGGTGGCATCCCGTGGGCGAATCCCGCCGGACGCCGGTCTCTTCCACGTGGCCAGGGCTGAGGCCGTCCGTGCCATGCTGGCGGTGGCCAGACCCGATGACGATCCACTGGTCGCCTACGCTCGCAGCGGAGCACGTCTCGCTTCGATCCCGATTCTCAGGCTTCCTCGGCCCGGGGGGAGCTCCGCATACTCAGGCATGGCTCGAATGAAGATGGCGATGACGACATTCGGCGGCCTCGTCATGGGCCATCAGGATCCGGTCCCGCTTCCGCCATTGACCGTCATGCGTCCGGGGGAGGGTGCATGAGCGGGAGCCACAACGACTACCAGCGGTCTTACTACTCGTCGCGACCCCTGCCCAGGATGACCGTCGACCAGTCATCCACGGCCTACGTTCAACGCCACGTGTCCGAGGTGATATCGGCCCTCGGAGTGCCGAGCGGCGCAAGGATTCTCGACATGGGATGCGGGCTGGGCAAATACACGGCTGCTCTCGCCGACCGGGGATTTGACGTCACCGGTCTCGATCTCACACCTGCGCTCGTGGAGGAACTGTCGAGACTTCGTCCCGACATCCCTGTCGTTCTCGCAGATGCGGCCGAACCACCGCCGGAGCTTGCCGAGCAGTTCGATGCGGTGACCGGCTTCTTCTTCCTCCATCATCTCGACGTGCTTGCTCCCGTCATGGAAGGAGTGCGCACGACCCTTCGGCGAGGCGGCAGCGCGGTGTTCTTGGAGCCGAACCCGATCTACCTCCCTTACTCGCTCCAGATCACGTTCACGCCCGGGATGACCTGGAGAGGAGAGAAAGGCATCTTCCAGATGACCCGCAAGCGACTCGAGGATTCCGCCCGGCGGGCAGGGTTCAGCGATGTCAGCTTCAGGAGCTTCGGTGCCACACCTCCCGCTCTGACCAACAAGCCCTGGGGCAGGCGCATGGAGGCCCTGATCGAGAGGATCCCGGGCTGGTCACGGCTGGGGGCCTTCCGGCTGATTCACCTGCGATGACCTGGGTGGCGCTGGGGGCGCTCGCCACCATGCTGGGAGCCTGGTACCAGCCGGTATCGGTGGATGAGGCGTGGAGTCTCGTCGTGGCCCGACGAATGAACCGCGGTGACCGTCTCTACCGCGACGTCTTCTACGGGGCGGCACCGCTGGCGATCTGGCTCCAGTCGGTGGCCTTCCGGCTGCTGCGGCCCCAGGGTGTCGTGGTACGCGGGCTGACGGTCGTCTATCACGTCGCACAGCTATGGGCGGCCGCGATGCTTCTCGGTGGCGATTCCCGTGCCGTGTTCGCCGTGGTGGGAGTCATGGTCGGGATGGGTGGGCTCCATCTCGGGCTGTACAACCAGTACGGCCAACTCACCGCCGCATCAGCACTTTGGGGAGCCGTGGCAGTCTCCCAAGGGATGCCAGTCGTGGCCTGCCTGGTTCTCGGGCTGGGAATGCTCGGCCGCTACCCGGCGGGCGTGGTGGCCACCGTCTCTCTGGGGCTCGTCGTCGGTTGGAGTGGAGACTGGCAAGGCGCGCTCGGATTGATGCTGGCCTCGGCGGTGCCGGTCCTCGTCTTCGTTCTCGTGCGACCTTCGAGTGTGCGTTGGTTCGTGGAGCGAGCGATCGCAAACAAGAAGACGTATCTCGCTGCGGGTGGCTTCAGCCCGCTCCAGTGGATCGTGACTCGAACATGGTCGTCATGGCCGGTGATGGCCATCCATGCCTCGACCACGATGGCGATGGTGTTGGTCGTCGCAGCTCCCGTCGTGGGTGCCTGGTCGCTGTATCGAGGTGTTACAGACTCGGCGATCGCCCTTGCCCTTGCAGCGGTCGGGCTTCTGGTCGTGTATCCCCGATTCGACGGTGCCCATGCCCTGGCGGCCATCGCACTCAGCGGACCGGCCCTGGCGATGGCTTCAGACGTCGCCGATTGGTTTCTCTGGGTGGGGGCTCTCGGATGGTTGATGGCGGTGTTGGGGTTGGCCGGACGGGTGCGGCTGACACGCGTCGGGACGTATCGAAGGGACCTGCCGAGCGTGCGCCACCTTCCTGTCGCACCGATCCGAGGGGGTGTCTGGCCAGACGAGACGTCCGAGCTGCCATCGGAGGTGTTCCTGCTGAGAATCGACGCGGCACTGGTGTACGCCTGTGGCGGCGTCTTCAACCCGACACCATTCGACTACCCGGCCGTTTCCACCTTCGGGACCCGAGGGCAGCGTCTGGTGTTGAACCACTT
>JBAVPF010000154.1:0-1755 GCA_049692815.1 Acidimicrobiia bacterium | reverse complement strand
GGTGTGAACGGGAATTCGCCGATGGTGCCGTTGATAGTCGCGCCCAGGTATTTGGCGGCGGGGATCCCGAGGATCAGGAACAGCCACCACACCCCGGGCATGCGCCACAGGGTGAGTCGTTTCGAGTAGCTGCGAAGACCCTCGACTCCGTAGTGTCGCCACACCAGATAGAGGCCGGCCATCGCCGGCGAGTAGACCACCAGGATGAAGACCGGGTTGGTGCCGCTGATCTCGCCGAAGATCGACTCGATCTGATCCTGGAACACGACCATGAGCGCCCCGAGCCCCCATCCGAGGACGAAGGCGAGGATGAGGAACGTGCGCACCGTGCGCCCGGTCATGCCTCCCCGCGTCTTCGCGACCGCGGCGACGTTCGCTTGTGTGTCTGTGTTGACCACGTGACCTCTTTTCAGGAACGAACTTTGGATGCCGGCCGATCATCACGCCGTGACTCTGCACGCAGGTAGCGGCGGGCCGACGGTGTGAGGGGCAGGAGCAAGATCGCCAAGGAGACTCCGATGAGCAGGGGGTGCATGATCGGGTGGAAGGGCACCGCGAAAAGCTCGATGTCCTCGAAGGTGAGGAGGAGCGCGCCGATGGCGAGGGTCGCCAACCATGGCCACCTGTACCCGACCATCGACTCGATTCTCGAGGCCCACCCCCACTTCCAACCAAAGATCAGACCAGCGATGGCGACGACACAGGCCGCGGCGATTCCCAACAGGAAGAGGCCGGGGAGGAAGTAGTCGTCGATCGGAGTGCCCTCGAGATACTCAACCGTCATTCCCAGTGGCTCGGTGGGGTTGGCGACCATCGCAATGCCCCCTTGGAGGGCGCCGATGGTCAAGACTCCAAGGATGACCACCAAAAATGTGATCGTGAGTGGGCGCTTCCCGGTCTCGGACTCGACATTCCGCCTCGCCGTGACAACCGACATCTCTGCTCCATTCTCTGCTGGCCGATCGTCGCCGAGAACCAGCCACGATCCCAGAGGCGTAGTCCTCTAGCTGGACGCCGTTCGGCTGAGCAATGTCTGCGGAAGTGACGGGGTTGGCCGTCCGGGGACGTTCGCCCCTAGCGACACGGGTGGGGCTGCGGCACGATCTAAGGATGATGGCCGACAAGAACCGTGGGGAAGGGCCCAGCCTGAGGGTGATCCCGTTTGTCGCGGGTCTCGTGATCGCTCTCGGGGCGGCCCTGCTCCTCGTATTGGGTGTGATCGAGTCGGGATGGGCCGCCGCCATTGGCATAGTCGGCATTGGTGTGATCGCGACTTCTCGGTCTTCCTCGCGAACAGGATCCAAACGGCACTGATCGACCGGTGACTGATATGAGGCATCGTCGCCTCTTGGCTGTTCAGTCCTGTCCCTCACGCATCGGATTCTTGGCTGCTCTGATCCAGGTGTTGGGCCCAGGTGCGGCTCCATTCCGACAGGGGTTGGAGTCGCTCTACCAGGTCGTCTCCCAGCGGTGTGAGGATGTAGCCGGTGTCGGTATGCGTAACCAGCTGAACTTCGCGTAGTTCGGCGAGACGGCGGGTGAGAACACTGGACGACATCTGCGCGCAGCGCTCCCGCAGGTCGCGAAAGGTCAGGGGACGGCCGGCTTCCGTGAGCTCCCACAAGATTCGGAGTGTCCAGCGACGTCCCGCCAGGTCGAGAAGGGCCATGATCGGCCGTCCGGTGGTGCTGCCTCGTACCGGCCTGCCGGGCCCGATCGAACCTGGCCGGCTACTCATCCCGCTGCGTCACGACT
>JBAVPF010000153.1:0-6256 GCA_049692815.1 Acidimicrobiia bacterium | reverse complement strand
CGTCGGCCGCGGGCTGGACCGGGCCGTCGCCCTGGCCACCGAGGCGGGATATCAGACGCGTCTCGAGCTCAGACATCGCGTCGGCACCGAGAAGCGTCTTCCGCTCGACTTGCCGGCTCAGGGCCAGCCCTGATGATGGGCGCGCAACTCACGAACCTCGGCGACCGTGCGCGGTCCCCAGGTCGTGGTGGGCACCGGATGCTCGGTTCTGGCCACTTCCAGATCGTCTCTGGTGAAGCCCACCGGCTCGGTTATCGGCTCTATGCCGTAGAGGTTGGCCGCATTCCAACCCAGGATCTTGGCTTTGGCACCCCTGGTCAGGGCGGGGTACCCGTACTGGAGCTGCATCTGCTCGGGGATCTGGAACGAGCGGAACGCCTCGATCTGGCCCTGAGGTGACCCGTAGAAGATGGAGTCCGTCCCCCACAGGATGTTGTCTTCGCCAAAGGCGAGGAGGAGCTTGCCGATCACGTGGGCCGCTTCGTCTGGACGCCGCAGGAGATGCCACCAGGTCGACCCCAATTCGGCGTAGACGTTCTCACCCGGCCCTATCCCTGCGTCACGAAGCGAGCTGATCAGCCGATTGACGCCCGTGTTGGCCGTCGCCGCCCTGTACGGGCCCTCCCGGCGGGCGACTTCGAAACCCGAGTGATAGACGACGAACGAGACGTCGCGGTGCACTGCCGCCGCAGGTCCTATGTCCACCGGCGATCCGTAGCGGCTCTCGTCGGACAGTCCCTTGTGGACGAAGAGGATCGGTGTCCCGATCGTCACCAGGTGCTCCAGGAAGGCATTTCCCACCGGAGCGAAATCGGGGTCGTGGTCGTCGAGCCACCAATGGATGTCGGAAGGGAAATGGGTGAAAGTCTTCCAGCCGGAGACGTTGTTCTCCTCGACCGTCTTGGTCATCTCCTCGAGCACGGAGCCGATGGGGGCGGTCTGAGGGAGTGCCAGGGCGTTGACCACGAGCCGCTCGTCTCCGGAGAGGGCCTCGACCAGCTGACGCGTTTCCTCCATCACCTCGTTGGAGAGGGGACTGCCCTCGGGGTTGATGGGAAGGCCGGACAGCGCCGTCATCGTCGTGTCGGATCGGATGAAGAGCTCCTCAAGGAAGTGGTTGGTGGAGAAACAGGCCCGGGGATCGTCCTCCTCCTGACATCGGGCCTGGGGGAATTGGCTTCCCCAGAACCAGTCGCCGCGGGTCGAGGGATCGAGGTCGTACTCGAGTAGATGTCCCTGCACATCGAACACGAACTGGGTCGGCCCGATGATCGCCTCCGCCGCGTCGTTGTCGAGCCGCGACACCGGGTCGAAGGGATAGAACAGACCGGGGTAGAGGCCCCTCGCCGCCGACACGGCGCCATCGATCGAGGCGAGGCAGATGGCGAGAGCGCTCGCCGAGCGGAGAAAGTCCCTGCGACTCAAGCCGGTCCGTCGGATCGCGTCGTCGATCTGCTCACGGGCCACCCGCTCCGCCGCCACACGCTGCGGGGTCAGGGGCTCGGGCTCGTACTCGCCGTTCGAGCACTGATCGAAAGCGATGGGAAGCCCCGGGTCCTCGTCACGCCAGCGGATGGTCATGGCGATCCCATACTCGCGCATGCCACCCGTTTTGGGGCCGTGATGCCGCAGTCCCGGCCCAAGACGGTTTTCTCGGCCGAAATGTGGGTAATTCGGATCCCGGGATGTAAGCATTCAACCCGCACCAGCACCGATCCGACATACAGGTGATGGCCCACACTCGATACCAGGAACCCGAGACAGGCGAGACCGACCAGGCCCCAGGCCCGAGCTTGGTCCTCTTCGGTCAGGATCTGACTGAATGGCGCATGCCGGCCATCTTCGGCGCAGTCACCCTGGTCGTCGGGCTGATCGGGATCTTGATCGCCGGCCAGGTCGAGCCGGCTACGCATGCGGCCACACCGACGACCGCTCCTGTCCTCTCTGCCCCGCCGAGCACTACACCCGATTCGCCCGCCGTCACGCCCACTACAACCCCGGCCGATGACGCCGCGGGCACCACCGCGGAAGCTCTCGCCCCGGCGAACATCGAGCTCTCCACCGACACGGTCGACTTCGGGGCCGAGGCGATAGCGGCCGAGTTCGACATGACCAACACCGGCGGTGAGGCCGCCGACTGGACCGCCGTCTCCAGCTCGGAGGCGATAGCGTTCTCCGCCCCGACCGGGTCCTTGCCCCCCGGGGAGACCGTGACCCTGCGGGCCAGTCTCGACCGCACCCTGATAGCCGAGGGTGAGTTGTCGGAGACCATCACGATCCAATGGGAAGACTCTCAGGCCGAGATAGCGGTCACGGGCTCCTACGAGGACAACCCGATCATCCACAACCCGAGCGCCAGCCCTGCAGAGCTGAAGGTGAGCGGTGGGAGCTGTTCACCCACCCAGTCGACGGTGTCCGCCCGCATTCGGGACACCTCGAACATCGAATCCGTCGTCGTCCGCTGGAGCCCGGACGGGGCGACCTCTCAGGAGACCCCGATGATCTCGGTGGGCAACGACATGTTCGAAGGCGTGGTCGGCCCGTTCACGGCAGCCCAGTCGGCGACTGTGCGGGTGGTGGCCTTCGACGAGTGGGGCAACGCGGGGGGCGCAAGCATCACCCTGCCAGTCACCGCCTGTCCCTGACGCTCGGTCGTCTTTACAAGCCGTCGGCTATCGGCCATCGTCGTGCCGATGAGAGTGGTGCTGGCATATTCGGGCGGTCTGGACACCTCGGTGATCCTCGCCTGGCTGCGAGAGGAGCACGACGCCGAAGTGGTCACCTACACCGCCGACGTCGGGCAGGGTGAGGAGGTCGAGGAGGCCAGGGTCAAAGCCCTGGAGACGGGTGCCGTGGACGCCGTCGTGGAGGACCTTCGCCACGAGTTCGTCACCGAAGCGGTGTTCCCGGCGATCAGAGCGGCCGCGGTGTACGAGACCGAGTACCTGCTCGGCACGTCATTGGCCCGGCCCATCATCACGAGGGGCCTGGTGAAAACGGCGCGTGCCCATGGTGCCGACGCCCTCGCCCACGGCGCAACCGGCAAGGGAAACGACCAGGTTCGCTTCGAGCTCTCCACCGCGGCGCTGGCACCCGATCTGCGAACGATCGCGCCTTGGCGGGAATGGGATCTGAAGGGCCGCGCCGACCTGGTCGCGTATGCACGTGAGAGGGGGATCCCGGTCCCGGCCACGAAGGAGGAGCCCTATTCGGTCGATGCGAACCTCATGCACACGTCGTACGAGGGGGGTGTCCTGGAGGATCCGTGGAGCCCCCCGCCGAAGGGGATCTTCCGCATGACCAACGACCCCGAGCACGCCCCCGACACCGGAATCGAGCTCGTGATCGGTCTCGAGGCGGGCAACCCGGTATCGGTGGACGGGGAGCCGCTCGAGCCCGTGGCCCTCCTGACAAGGCTCAACCAGATCGCCGGTGAGCACGCTGTCGGGCGCATCGACATCGTGGAGAATCGTTTTGTGGGCATCAAGAGCCGTGGGGTGTACGAGACACCCGGCGGCACGGTGCTGCACGCCGCCCGGCGAGGAATCGAGTCGATCGTGCTCGATCGTGAGGTGCTCCATCTCAGGGACCGGCTCGCCCAGGATTACGCCCGGATGGTGTACAACGGGTTCTGGTTCTCCCCGGAGCGGGTGATGTTGCAGCAGACCATGGATCGCATCCAGGCCGACGTCACTGGTGAGGCGCGGCTCGTGCTCTACAAAGGCTCGATGCGTCTCACCGGGAGACGCTCCCCGAACAGCATCTACGACGAGGAAGTGGCCACATTCGAGGCTGACGAGGTGTACGACCAGGCCGATGCCGAGGGCTTCATCAATCTGAACGCCCTTCGCATACGGGGATACGGCGACGGATCGTGACCCTCTGGGGAGGCCGGTTCAGCGACGGCATGTCCGACGTGACCAGCCGGTTCACCGGTGACACATCGGATCGGCGCCTCCTCGAAGTGGACATCAAGGGGTCACTCGCACACGTAGCCATGCTCGGCACGACCGGGATCATCTCCGAGGAGGAGGCGATGGCTCTCTCCGACGGTCTGGGCCGGATACTGGCCGCGGTGAGCGAGTTCGAGTTCGCCGAGACCGACGAGGACGTCCACACCGCCGTGGAGCGCAGGCTCGGAGAGCTGGTGGGGGACGTCGCCGGAAAGCTGCACACCGGCCGGTCGCGCAACGACCAGGTGGCACTGGACATGAGGCTCTACCTGCGGGAGACGGGGGACGCCAGGGCGGTCCAGCTTGGTGACCTGATAGCGCTCCTCGCCGACCTCGCCGAGGCCAACGCAGAGACGCCCATTCCCACTTACACCCATCTCCAACGAGCGCAGGTCACCACGCTGGGCCACCATCTCCTGGCCCATGCCTGGGCTCTCCACCGCGACGTCCTCCGTTTCTGGGACTGTGCCACCCGTCTCGACCTCTCACCCCTGGGAGCGGGGGCCTCGGCCGGCTCGAGTCTTCCGCTCGACCCGCCACTCGTCGCCGAGAGACTCGGCTTCCGGGGGGTGATGCCGAATTCTCTCGATGCGGTCGGCTCCCGTGACTTCGTCTCCGAGTACGTTTTCTGCTGTGCCCAGGCGATGACCGACCTCTCGCGTCTGGCCGAGGAGGTGGTGCTGTGGGCCGGCAGTGAGTTCGGCTGGCTTACCCTCGGCGACGAGGTCAGCACCGGCTCGTCGGCTCTGCCCCAGAAGCGGAACCCCGACATCGCCGAGCTGGTCAGGGGTCGGACGGCAACGGTGATAGGGGACGCCACAGCGATCCTGACACTGCAGAAGGCCCTGCCTCTCGCCTACAACCGGGATCTCCAAGAGGACAAGCGCATTGTCTTCCATGCCGACGACACTCTGGCCGCCGCCACCGAGGCGATGGTCGCCCTTCTCACCGGAGTCGGCTTTCATCCTCCTGTCCCCGGCGCCGAGACGACGGCGCTCGACCTGGCGGAGGCTCTGGTCGGCCGGGGAGTGCCCTTCCGGGAGGCACACGAGGTGGTGGGGCGTCTCGTCAAGATTCTCGAGGATGAAGGTCGGTCGTTGGGCGGAGTCACCGCAGACGATCTGTCAGCCGTCGACGAGCGGTTCGAACCGGATGACCTCGACCGTTTGGACCCCGTCAAGTCGTTGGGGATGCGTGTCACGCCGGGCTCGGGCAGCCCCCAGTCGGTGCGCGACCAGGCTGCAGCCCTGCGCGAGGCACTCGGGTTGTAGACTCCGGGCTCTGCGGCCGATCTCCTGGTTAGCCGGCGGCCGAGCTCCCATTTGGTGAGCCGGCGCTGACCGTCCAGGTCCCGTGTGAGCGGATCAGGGCGTCGATGTCTCCCTCACCCAACCTCTCCCGCGCCGCCTCTACCTGGGCGTTGAGAGCGGTGTCGTAGGCGTCGCGTTTCACATCGCGGAAGATGCCGATGGGAGTCGGGCCATGAGGGCCGTGGGAGAGTCGGCTCAGTGCAAACGCAATCGAGGGATCTGGTCTCGTCTCGTCGTGGACGAGGATCGCCTTGGGATCGACAGAGGACGAGTCGACCACCTCGGCGACGCCACCGTGGAGGACCACTGCCTTTGCCCCGCCGTCGAACACGATCGGCTTGCCGTGTACCAGGTCGATGCGGTTGTGCAGACGCTCTTCCTTGCCGGTCAGCTCGATGAATGCCTTGTCGTTGAAGACGTTGCAGTTCTGGTAGACCTCGATGAAGGCCGAGCCCTCGTGCTCATAGGCCTTCTCCAGTATCTCCTGGGTGTGGTTGCGGTCCATGTCGAGCGTGCGGGCAACGAAGGTGGCCTCGGCGCCGAGGGCCAGCGAGACCGGGTTGAACGGGTAGTCGAGAGATCCGAACGGTGAGGACTTGGTCGTCTTGCCCACTTCGGAGGTCGGCGAGTACTGCCCCTTCGTCAGCCCGTAGATCTGATTGTTGAACAGGATGATCTTCATGCTCACGTTGCGTCGCAGAGCGTGGATCAGATGGTTGCCGCCTATGGAAAGGGCGTCCCCGTCACCTGTGATCACCCACACCGAGAGGTCGGGTCTGGTGTTGGCGATGCCGGTTGCGATGGCCGGGGCGCGGCCATGGATCGAGTGCATCCCATAGGTGTTCATGTAATAGGGGAAGCGCGAGGAACACCCGATCCCGGAGATGAAGACGAATTCTTCCCGGGGACGGCCCAGCCCGGCCAGGAAGTTCTGCACTGAGGCGAGGATCGTGTAGTCACCGCAACCCGGGCACCAACGCACCTCCTGATCAG
>JBAVPF010000152.1:0-2214 GCA_049692815.1 Acidimicrobiia bacterium | reverse complement strand
CGGTAGCCCCGGCCGGCCCGCTGGGCCCGGTGGAGAGGTCGGTCGATCGGCTGGTCACCCTGTCACGCCCGGCCTACTTCTTCGCCGTGAGTGCGTGGTACCGGGATTTCACCCAAACCGATGACTCGGAGGTTCGGGCGCTGCTCGACGAGGCACGGCTAGCGTGACACACCGTTTCTAGAGGGAGGAATCAGATGCCCACTTTCGAGAAGTTCTGCACCATCGAAGGAAGTCTCGGCATGAACGTCATAGGGAACGCCCCCACGGGGATGAGAATCGACTTCCCCTTCGAGGGAACGGCCACCAGTCAGCACTGGGAAGGGGAGAGGCCGGTCAAGGGCGTGGACTACGCGACCGTGCGGGACGACGGGAACATGAGCCTCGACATCCATGGCGTCATCGGGGAGAAGAGAGAGTCGGTTGCCTATCGGGCCACCGGGGTGTCGATCGCCCACGAGGACCGGACGGCGAGCCCAAAGGAGCTGATCACGTTCGAGACCGGCAGCGAGGATCTCGCCTGGCTCAACGACGAGGTGGCAGTTGCCTTCGGCCACGGCGGCGCCGGCAAGATCAGCCTGGAAATCTATCTGCTTCGCCCCTAGGGCGGGTATCGGGCGTACCGAGTCGAAGAGCCGGATCCGCTCCATGGGTGAGTCTTTGCCAACAGCCTGAATGCCGTCAGAGACCGGTCAGCCTCGTCTGTCGATCTCCCGCTGAATTCGCGCTTCCGAGATGTCCGTGCCGCCGGTGAACACGGTGAGAGCATGGGCGGCAACACCGATTCCCCATCCCAACATCGGCCACACCGGCCAGAAATAGCCCCTCCAAGTGACAGCCCAGACACCGACGAGAAAGACGTTCACCGCGAGGTAGATGCCGAAGTGAATCCAGAATGCTCTCTTCTCCCTGATTCGCTTGATTGCCCAAGCCCGGTCTGTGTCACTCATGCGCGCATTCCTTCGATCGGATGTCGGTGTCTGATGATCTGATGCTCCGCCCTTGATCAGACACGTTGATCGGCCCGCGGTTTAGGGGCCAAGGTCACAAAGGGAAATCTCCATATCGGGCAACATGCACCGTCAGCCGCGGAGACCCGGCGTCTGGAAACGGGATCCTGTTCTTGTTCCCCGTCCGGATGCTCGGATGTCCGGCAGGTCAAGAAAGCGTAGGCGGCCTCTTGAAGTCGGGCTTCCTCTTCTCCAGGAAGGCGTTCACGCCCTCATGGTGCTCTGGGGTCCGGCCCAGCCTGTCCTGCTCCAGCCTCTCCGCCTCCAGGGCCTCCTCGAATGCGAGACGGGCGGATCCCCGGATCAGCCGTCGTGTGGTGACGAGGGCGTCGGTTGCCATGTCCGCCAGCTCCTGCGCACGTTCCACGGAGCGCTCCACGATCTCGGCATCTGGCACCACCGCCGAGCAGAGACCTCTGGCCAGTGCCTCCTCGGCAAGCATTCGGCGGTTGGTCAAGGCCATCTCCAGTGCTGTCGACACTCCGAGGTGACGGGGCAGCAGCCATGTGGAGCCTGAGTCGGGGGCGAGCCCGATGGCGGTGAATGCCGACGTCAGATAGGCCGACTCGGCCATCACCCGCAGGTCGCAGCCGAGGGCGATGCCCATCCCGGCCCCGGCGGCCACACCGTTGATGGCGGCGAGCACGGGGACCGAGCAGTCGCTGACGGCGTGAACCATCGGATGGAACTCCTCGTCGAGGTGTTTGGCCAGGTCGGGCCCGCCGCCGTCGTACTCGTCGACGAAACCGCTCAGATCGGCCCCGGAGCAGAACGCCTTGCCGGCTCCGGTGAGGACGGCGGCTCTCGCCTCGGCCCCCGCCCGGGCCAGAAGGTCGACCACCTCCTGCGACAGAGAGGCGTCGATGGCGTTGTACCGCTCGGGGCGGTTGAGCGTGATGAGGGCGACGTCGCCGATCGTCTCGTAGTTGGCTGTCATAGTCCTCCTCGGGCCACCGCGAATCGTAAACGACGGAAAACATCGGTACTGACTGCGTTATCGCCTATCGTGACCGAAATCGTCGCAGCAACAGGCCGCGCAAATCACCGACCCACAAGGAGGCGTCGTGAACAAATCCGAGATGGCGGACAAGCTCGCCAAGAAGGCGGATATCTCCAAGGCCCAGGCCACAGATATCATCGACATCATCTTCTCCACCAAGGATGGAGAGGGGATCATCGCCGTCGAGCTGGACGCAGGCCGAAAGGT
>JBAVPF010000151.1:0-5259 GCA_049692815.1 Acidimicrobiia bacterium | reverse complement strand
CCAGGTCTCGGCCGGACAGAAGAACTCGCTCCGTTACGAGGTGGCCGGCAGCGACTCGGCGCTGCGATGGTTCTCCGCCGAGCCCGACGACCTCTTCATCGGTCATCGGGGCCGGGCCAACGAGATCCTCAGCCGCGACCCGTCCCTCTACGCACCTGAGGCGGCGCGGCTGATCGGCTACCCCGGAGGGCATGTCGAAGGCTTCCCGGACACCTTCCGCGCCCTGTTCTCACGCGTGTATGCCGACGTCCAGGCCGGGGGCCCCGCCGACACACCGAGTTATCCCACATTCGCCGACGGCCACGACGCGGTCCTGGTGACCGATGCCGTGGCCGAGAGCAACGAGACCCGGAAATGGACGCCCGTTCACCGATGAGCGGGCGCGCAGAGACGAGGAGGAAGAGATGAAGCTCGGGCTGCTTACCGCCCCCTTCCCGGAGACCCCGCTCGACGAGGTCGCCCAATGGACGGCCGACAACGGGTTCACCACGATCGAGATCGCCTGCTGGCCTGCGTCCGGCGGCGACACCCGCCGCTACGCCGGCACCAGCCACATCGACGTCGACGGCATCTCGGATGATCGGGCCTCCGAGATCGTGGCGGAGATGACGGCCAAGGGCCTGGAAATCTCGGGCCTGGGCTACTACCCCAACCCGCTCCACCCCGACGACGAGCACGCCCGCATGGTCATCGACCATCTCAAGAAGGTCATCGTCGCCGCCGGCAAGATGGGTGTCCCGGTCGTGAACACCTTCATTGGCGCCGACCACGCCCTCACCCAGGACGAGAACTGGGAGAAGGCCACCAGGGTCTGGCCCGAGATCATCTCGGCAGCCGACGATGCCGGTGTCCGTATCGCCATCGAGAACTGCCCGATGATCTTCTCCAAGGACGAATGGCCCTCGGGTCACAACGTCGCGTACAACCCGAAGATCTGGCGCCGCATGTTCGAGGAGTTCGGCGAGACCATCGGCCTCAACTTCGACCCGTCACACCTGGTGTGGCTGATGATCGACATCGAGAGCGCCATCTACGAGTTCGGTGAGCGCTTCTATCACTTCCAGGCCAAGGACGTGATGATCGACTATGAGGGCCTCTTCGAGAACGGAACGCTCTCCTCGGGGATCGGCTGGCAGGTCCCCCGTCTCCCCGGTCTCGGCCATGTCGATTGGGGGACTCTGTTCTCCGCACTGTGGCGGGTCGGCTACGACGGCCCGATCATCATCGAGCACGAGGACCGTGACTTCGAGGCGACCGATGAGCTGGTGAAGCGTGGCTTTCTGATCGCCCGCGACGTGCTCCAGCCCTATGTCCACTAGCGTCGTTGGCTGACACCATCGGCTCCTTCGACGTCGTGGTCGTGGGGTCCGGTGCCGCCGGGTCGAGCGCCGCCATCGCCGCATCGCGCAGCGGGGCCAGGACAATCCTCATCGAGAAGCTGCCCTTCCTGGGTGGCAACTCGACGGCGGTTCTGGACACCTTCTATGGCTTCTACACCCCGGGTGAGCGGGCGACGAAGGTTGTGGGCGGGATCGGCGACGACGTCATCACCGGACTGCGTCGTCTCGGCCCCGTCGTGGAGAGGCCCAACACGTACGGTGCCGGGACGGGTGTCACATATCTGGCCGAGCACCTGAAGGTGGTGTGGGAGACGCTGGTGACCGAATCCGGTGTGAGCGTCTCCCTTCACACGTTCGTCCAGGACGTCACGGTGGCCGATGGCAGGATCGCGAGCGTCTTGGTCGCCACCAAAGGCGGGCTGCGGCGAGTGGAAGGCTCGGTGTTCGTCGACGCGTCCGGGGACGCCGACGTGTCGGCATACGCCGGGTTCGACTACGAGTTGGCCGGTGAGATCGACCCGGCCCAGACCCTGACCACCACCTTCCGCATGGTGAACGTGGACCACGAGCGACGGAGGACGATCGACAAGGCCAGGCTCCACGAACTGATGGCCGAGGCCGCCGAATCCGGCGCCTACGACCTACCCCGACGTGAGGGCAGCGATCACATCACGCCGGTCGACGGGATGACCGCGACGGTGATGACCCGGCTCGACCAAGTGCAGCGGGGCCCGGACGGCATGGTTCTGAACGCAACAGACCCCGATGTGCTGACCGCAGCGGAGATGGAGGGCCGGCGCCAGGCGCTCGAGTACGCCAGGTTCCTGATCGACCGGGTTCCGGGTTACGAGAACGCGTCACTCGCCGCCCTCAGCACACAGATAGGCATGAGAGAGACACGGCGGGTCCACGGTGACTATCGGGTCACCCGCGACGATGTCCTGGGTGCCCGGCAGTTCGACGACCAGATCGGCCTCTGCGGGGCCCCGATCGAAGATCACCTCCCCGGCACCGGCACGGTGTGGGAGTACCTGCCCGAGGGAGAGGCCGTGGGCATTCCCTTCGGAGCGTTGATACCGCGCGACGGGGTGAACGCCGTGGTCGCCGGTCGCTGTTTCTCGGCGACACACGACGCCCAGGCCTCGATCCGCTCCATGGCCCAGTGCATGGCGATGGGACAGGCTGCGGGGACCGCGGCCGCGCTCGCCGCGAACGCCGACGGAGCGGTGAGAGACGTCGAAGTCGGGAGACTGCGCACCAGGCTGTTGGAGGATGGCGCCATCCTCGAGCTGAGCCGATGACCGGAGTGATCAGGACGATCGGCGGCGATCTCCCCGCCGACGAGGCAGGTCCGGTGTACTCCCATGAGCACCTGATCATCGACAGCCCACTCATCGCCGAATCGATGTCCCACATCCACCTCCCCTCGGTCGACGAGGCGGTGGCCGAAGTCAGCACATGTGTTGCCGAGGGCGTTCGCACCATGGTGGACGCCATGCCGGCGGCCTCTGGCCGGAGCCCGGAGCGTCTCCTTCGGGTGAGCATCCTCACCGGGATGAGGATCGTCGCGGCCACCGGCCTGCACACTGACAAGTACTACGCCGACGTCCCATGGGCCCAATCGGAGACGCCCGAAGAGTTGGCCCGCAGATTCATCGCCGACATCGAAGAGGGCATCGACGTCCACGACTATCTGGGAGCGGCGGTGGAGCGCTCAGCAGTCGTGGCCGGGGTCGTCAAGGTCGCCTCTCTGCACGAGCAGCCAACCGACCGGGACCGCAGGTTGTTCGAGGCCGGGGCGATGACGGCGGCGTCCACCGGAGTACCGGTGCTGACCCATGCCGAGGCGGGCCTGGGTGGGATGGCCCAGATCGCGTTGCTCACCAGCCTCGGGGTGCCGCCTCATCGGATCGCCCTCTCCCACACCGACAAGGTGGATGATCCCGCCTACCACCGCGCCTTGTTGGAGAGCGGTGTCTTCCTCTGCTATGACCAGGGGATACGCCAGCCTGACAGGACTTTCGCTCTCGTCGAGTCGATGGCGGCCGAAGGCTTCGCAGAGCGGATCCTCCTCGGCACAGACGGGGCGAGGCGCTCCCTGTGGTCGACTCTCGGAGGGGCACCGGGTCTCGCCGCCCTCCGGATCTGGGCTCGGGATCGTCTCGACGATGCCCTGCTGACCGACGTCTTCGTCACCAACCCGGCGCGGTACCTCAGCCTCGTCTGAGACCGAGCGCGGCCGACTCGTCGGCCAGCACGCTGAGATCGGGGTGCCGGCGCAGGAGCGAAGCCGGGATGTCGGGGCCGATACGCCCTTCCAGGGATCTGGCGAGTATCTCGCTCTTGTGCTCCCCGGTGACCAACAGCCACAACTCGCCGGCCCGTAGCAGCTCGGAGAGACCGATCGTTATCCCCCATCCCGGGGCCGTCGTGGCCCCGTACTCCCGGGCATGCTCCGCAGTGGAGCGGGCGAGCTCGACGACCCTCGTCCCGCTGTCCGGGGTGCTTCCCGGCTCGTTCATGCCCACATGCCCGTTGCCTCCCAGACCGACCAGGGCGAGGTCGATCCCGCCACCGGCGACGAGACTCCCATACCGACGGGCGGCCTGAGCCGGGTCGGCACTGTCGACATCGGGGGCCATGATGGAAGGTACGGGACTGAGTCGATCGAGAAGGTCATGAGCGATCATGACCTGGCACCGACCGGGATCGCCCCCGGGGAGGCCTCCGAACTCGTCGAGCAGGAAGAGCTGGACACCCTCGAGAGCCGTCCGCTCGGCGAGCTCCCGATAGAGGGGCCGCACCGTGTCGCCGGTGGGAAGACACAGCCGGAGACCGGGTCGGAGTCTCTCGACGAGGAGATCGGCGACGGAGGCCGCCCAGACGTCGTCCGGATAGACCTCGAGTCTGTGACTCAACCGCTCGTGACGAGGTCGAAGATCTCCCCGGTGTCCTTGTGGGAAAGCATCAGCTTGACCCGACCGTCGGGGAGGATCTCCTCCTTGACGACGGCATGCCCATCGTGGAGCTTCGTCTTCTTCTCGATGCGCGGAGTGCTTCCCCCGCGCCATTCGACCTGAACCGGCTCCCATTGCCCGGACTCGGCCGACCGATAGGCGGCGTCCATCACCGCGTTCACCACGTAGCCGTCGTAGAAGGTCTCCCTGGGCTCGGATCCGCTCTCCATGGAGTCGAACATATCGGTGAACATGTCGACGTATCCGAGCTCGCCGACCTCGTCTCCGACGGGGAACAGCCAGCCCTCGGTCGATTCCAGCTTCTCGGCGACGTAGCCATCGCCTCCACCTGAGGTGTAGATCTCGAGACCGGTCCGCAGGAAGTGGTTGAGCCAGATGGTGCCCTCGGTCCCGGCCACCTCGTCCCGCAGGTCCATTCCCCCGCGGAATGTCCAGGACACCTCGAACTGCCCGATGGCACCCGACTCGAATCGAATGAGGGCGACGGCGTTGTCCTCCGCCTTGATCGGGTGCACAAGTGTGTCGGCCCAGGCCATGACCTCGACCGGGCGGTTCTCCTTGCCCACGAAGCTGCGGATTATCTCGATGCAATGACAGCCCAGATCGACGATCGCCCCGCCCCCGGCCTTGTCCTTGTCCCAGAACCAGGCACTGTGCGGGCCGGGATGGGTCTCTCTGGAACGGACCCAGGTGACGTCCCCGATACTCCCGCTTCGAACCGAGTCGACGGCCTTGAGCGTCTTCGGCGTGTAGCAGAGATCCTCCAGATAACCGGCGAAGACCCCGGCCGACTCGACCCTGTCCAGTATGCGCTTCGCCTCCTCGCCAGAGCGCGCCAGCGGCTTGGTGCACAGGATCGCCTTGCCGGCGTCGGCGGCCAGGGCGATGACTTCCTCGTGAAGGAAGTTGGGCAGGCCGACGACGACGGTGTCGACGCCGTC
>JBAVPF010000150.1:0-2045 GCA_049692815.1 Acidimicrobiia bacterium | reverse complement strand
AGGTTGACATGGTTGATGATGAGGAGTTGTTGGATCTGGTGGAGTTGGAGGTGAGGGATCTGTTGACTGAGTATGAGTTTCCTGGTGATGACATTCCGGTGGTTCGTGGTTCTGCGTTGAGGGCTTTGGAGGGGGATGAGGCTGCTGGGGATCAGATCATGGAGTTGATGGATGCGGTTGATTCGTATATTCCGGATCCGGAGCGTGATACTGCGAAGCCGTTTTTGATGTCGATTGAGGATGTGTTCAGTATTACGGGTCGGGGGACTGTGGTGACTGGTCGTATCGAGCAGGGTGTCCTGAATGTCAACGAGGAGGTTGAGATTGTGGGGATCCGGGATACTCGTAAGACGGTGGCTACGGGTATTGAGATGTTCCGCAAATTGTTGGATCAGGGTGTTGCTGGGGACAATGTTGGGGTTTTGTTGCGGGGGATTGGTAAGGATGAGGTGGAGCGGGGTCAGGTTTTGGCGAAGCCGGGTTCGATTACTCCTCATACTGATTTTGAGGCGCAGGTGTATGTGCTGACTAAGGAGGAGGGTGGTCGGCATAACCCGTTTTTCCCTGGGTATCGGCCTCAGTTTTATTTCCGGACGACGGATGTGACTGGTGCGATCCAGTTGCCTGAGGGGACTCAGATGGTGATGCCTGGTGACAATACGGAGATGACTGTCGAGTTGATCGCTCCGATTGCTATGGATGAGGGTCTCCGGTTTGCGATCCGTGAGGGTGGCCGCACTGTCGGCGCCGGCCGAGTCACCAAGATCAACAAATGACGAGCTCGCTTACTTCGTTCGCTCGCAGTATCAGGTACCGAGTACTTGGTACTGAGTACGTACCCAGTACCCAGTATCAGGTACCGCCCGAGCAAAGCGAGGGCAATGATGGCTTCTGACAAGAGACCGCCGTTGACGATGGCGTGCACCGAGTGCAAGCGTCGCAACTATGTGACCACGAAGAACAAGTCGAACACCCAGGATCGGCTCGAGCTGAAGAAGTACTGCCGGTTCTGCCGGAGCCACACCGTGCATCGGGAGACCAGATAGGGGTGGTGGAGTGAAAGGGCCCGAAGGGGCCTTTTCCGGTTTGTGAAGCCCTTCCTCATAGGCGTCGCCATCGTTGCCGGGCTGTACCTTCTGCACCGGGCCCTCCTCGCCGCCGAATCGAAGGGATGGATCTTCTACCGGACTCGCCCACCGCGAGTGCGCACCCTCGGGATGCTCGAGGAGTTGGTCGATCCCACCGTCGAGTATCGGATCGAAGAGGAGTCGTCCGAGGCGATTCGAGCCGATCACGCCGACAGCGGGCTGGGCTACGGTGACGATGATGGACCTGGCTGAACTCGAGGGATCGTCCTACGGGCCGCTTCCCTGGCGTGTGGCCGTCGACGCCGTCGCCGACTTCATCGAGATCACCGGGGACGATCCCGGTAGGTGGAGAGAGCACGCACCCCCAGGGTTTGCCGCGGCGGCCCTGTTCGCAGTCGCACCGGACCTGCTCGCCCTTCTCTACGAGCATTCCGTCATCCATGGGGAGCAGACGTTCACCTGGGCCGGCCCGCTGCGCATTGGCGAGCTCCTCGACGTGTCCGGAACGGTCACCAGAGTGCGGGACAGAGGCGGCGTCCATTTCATCACCTTCGAGCTGAAGGCCGGCGACGTCCTGGCCGGAAGGTCCTTGTTCATCGCCTCCGGCGAATCCATCCCTGGCGGTCAGACCGACTTCGAGAGGCCAGAGCCCCCGCACAGCTATGGCGGTGAAGTGGCGGAGGGGCAGGTATCGGCATCACGAGCCGACCTGATCAGGTATGCATCGGCGACCCGGGACTGGAACCCGGTCCATTGGGATCACGACGCCGGTGTCCACGCCGGGTTCCCCGGTGTGGTGGTGCATGGCCTGCTTCAGGCCGCATGGGCGCTGAGGGTCTTCACCCAGGAAGGTGGAGCCGAGCC
The DNA here is from genome assembly GCA_049692815.1 of Acidimicrobiia bacterium. GTDB lineage: Bacteria > Actinomycetota > Acidimicrobiia > Spongiisociales > ZC4RG35 > JANQRA01. The sequence continues at coordinate 93 of JBAVPF010000150.1, read as the reverse complement.
CACGTCGGCCCGATTCCGGTTCAAGAGCCCACTTCTCCCTGCCAGACCCGTGTCAGTCACGATCGAGGATGGGGAAGTGGTCCTCTCCGACGT
>JBAVPF010000149.1:0-10272 GCA_049692815.1 Acidimicrobiia bacterium | reverse complement strand
CCCCACCGTGATCGACGAGGCGAGGTCGGCTCTCTACTACCTGATGACGCTGGCCGAGGAGGTGCTCCCCGCCCTGGCCGAAGTCGTCGCCACCCAACTTCATCGTCTCGCCCCCCTGGCCCGGCCGGCGCCGCTTCGTTTCGGGACGTGGGTGGGCGGAGACCGCGATGGAAACCCGGAGGTGACCGCCGACACCACATTGGAGGCCCTGGCGTTGCAGCACGATCGCGGGCTCGGCCATCTCATAGCGCTCATCGAGCACCTCTCCGAGGAGCTCTCCATGTCGAGCGAGCTCACCGAGCCCGGCGCCGCTCTCATCGATTCCCTCGCCGAGGACCGTCGCCACCTCCCCGACGTCTGGGAGCGGGAGCGAAAGAGGACCGACGAGGCCCCTTACCGCCTCAAGTGCTCGTACATGCACGCCCGTCTGCTGAACACACGATCCAGGATCAAGAGCGGGTCGGATCACATGCCCGGCAACGACTACGGGCATCCCCGCGAGTTCGTCGCCGAGCTCGACCTGGTCGCCGACTCGCTTCGCTCTTCCCGGGGTGGGCTCATCGCCGAGGGCGCCGTGGAACGGGTGCGTCGGGCAGTCACGATGCTCGGATTCCAGATGGCCGTCCTCGACGTACGCCAGCACTCCTCGAAGCATGCTGCTGCCGTCGACGAGCTGTTCGCGGGGATCGGGGTGGATCTGAGCGGCATCGGGCCAGAGCTCCGATTTCGGACTCTGTCCGACGAGCTGACCGAGCCCCGCCCGCTCTCCGGCCCGACAACGGAGCTGAGCGCCCCCAACGCGGAGACACTGGAGACGTTCCGTGCCATCCGCAAGGCACAGCGGCGCTACGGGAGGCAGGTGATCGAGAGCTACATCATCTCCATGACCGAGACCCCCGCACATGTCCTCGAGGCCGCCGTCCTGGCCAGGGAGGCCGGGCTCGTCGATCTGGGGAGGGGCATCGCCGACATCGGCATGGTTCCCCTGGTGGAGACTATCTCCGATCTACGAGGATCCGGCGGTCTCCTCGACGCCCTGCTCAGTGATTCCAACTACCGCAGGTTGGTGACACTGCGTGGGGACCTCCAGGAGGTCATGCTCGGCTACTCCGACTCCAACAAGGTCGGGGGGATAACCACGTCGCAGTGGGAGATCTACAAGGCGCAGAAAGTGATGAGGGCCGTCGCCGAGCAACATGACGTGAGACTGAGGCTCTTCCACGGCCGGGGCGGCACGATCGGGCGGGGCGGTGGGCCGACCCACGCCGCCATACTCGCCCAGCCGTTCGGCACCGTCGACGGAGACATCAAGATCACCGAACAGGGCGAGGTCATCTCGGACAAATACGGCAACCCGAACATCGCGGCGAGAAACCTGGAGCTGATGGTCGCCTCGGTGCTGGAGAGCTCGCTTCTTCACCGGCAGTCGAGACGCTCCAAGGAGACCCTCGACCGTTGGACCGAGGCCATGGACTGCTTCTCCGAGCAGGCTCACCAGGCATATCGCCAGATGGTGTCCGACCCCAGCCTCGTCCCCTACTTCCTGTCTTCGACGCCGGTGGAGGAGTTGGGGAAAATGAACATCGGCAGCCGGCCCTCCCGACGACCTGGCGGTGCCGGTGGCGTCGACGACCTGAGGGCGATCCCATGGGTCTTCGGCTGGACCCAAACCCGTCAGATCGTGCCCGGCTGGTTTGGCGTGGGAGCCGGGATACGCGGCGCCAGGGAGGCTGGCTACGGCGACACGCTGGCGGAGATGGCGGACGACTGGAGCTTCATGCGGACGTTCCTGTCGAACGTGGAGATGACACTCTTCAAGACCGACCTCGACATCTCGTCCAGCTACGTGGAGACCCTCGTCGAGCCCGATCATCGCCAGCTGTTGAAGATGATCCGCTCCGAGTACGACTCCACCATCGAGGAGATCCTCCGGTTGAAGAGGACCGGCCGTCTCCTGGAGGACTCGCCCCTGCTGGAGCGAACCCTCGACGTGCGTGACATCTACCTGGACCCGATCAACTACCTGCAGGTGTCGCTGCTGGCCAGGAGACGCTCCGGGGAGGAGTCGTCGCTGGTCGACCGGGCACTTCTCCTGACCGTGAACGGGATCGCGGCGGGCATGCGCAACACCGGCTGACCCACAAGCCGTATTGTCCCTGGATGCCGATCACCATCCTCGAACACCCACTGGCGGGCGATCTCCTGACCATCCTGCGTGACAAGGAGACCGAGCCACCCGAGTTCCGCCAGATCGCCGAGCGTCTCGGCTATCTCCTGGTGGCGGAGGCGCTCTCCGACATGCCCACGGTCAACGTGGACATCGAGACACCGCTCGAGGCCACCGTCGGCACCCAGTTGCGCCGGCCGGTGGTGGCCGTAGCCGTTCTGCGGGCCGGTCTGGGGTTGCTCCACTCCGTGCTCACCCTCGTCCCCAACGCCGCCATCGGCTTCGCCGGAGTGCAGAGGAACGAAGAGACGGCGGAGCCGATGGAGTACTACACCAAGTTCCCCACACTCGACTCGGCGCGGGTCCTGATCCTGGAGCCGATGCTGGCCACCGGTGGCTCACTCTCCTGGGCGATCGACAAGGTGAAGGAGAACGGCGCCAAGGACATCGTCGCAGTGTGTGTGGTGGTGGCTCCGGACGGTCTGGAAGCCATCGAGTCCCGCCATCCCGACGTCCGGATCGTGGCCGCGGCCCTGGACCGCGAGCTGAACCCCAACTTCTACATCGCACCCGGCCTCGGGGACATGGGAGACCGGTTGTTCGGGACCCTTTGACCAGCTTCCAGGAGGCTGTGGTTGCGGTCATCTCCGCTCTGGAGCCGGGTGACGTGGTCACCTACGGCGAAGTGGCCGCCGAGGCGGGCTACCCCGGTGCCGCCCGGGCGGTGGGCACCCTGCTGCGCACCTCCGAGGGGCTCCCCTGGTGGCGGGTGGTCGGTGCGGGTGGTCGCATCCGAACCCCCGACCCTGCCCGTCAGATACGGCTCCTCATCGACGAAGGGGTCCTCGTGGTGGGCCAGAGGGTGGTGGGCTGACCTCAGAAGACCGTTCTGTGTCGATTTTTCCGCCCTATTTCCGTGTTAATCGACACAGAACGGTCTCGGACGGGGAACCGTGGCGGGCGCGGCCACCGTCCAAATGGTGGAACTCGACAGGAGGGTGATATGAGGCGTTCGGTCATAGCGTTGCTGGCGGTCTCGGCCATGGTGCTGGCCGGCTGCTCGACAGGGAGCAGCTCGGCTCCTCCGGACGTTATCGTCAACACTGGTGACACCCAGACCGGTGTCTCGGTGTCCGGAACCGGTGAGGTGACGGGGACACCGGACACCCTCGAGGTCAGCATCGGAGTGTCCATCCGCGCCGACACGGTCGCCGAGGCCAACGCTCTCGCCGCCGAGAAGGCGGATGCAGTGATCAGCTCGCTGAAGTCGAGCGGTGTCGCCGAAGAGGACATGACCACGATCAACTACTCGATCTGGCCCGAGTACGACTACCGCGGCGATACCCAGACACTTCTCGGCTACCGGGTGGACAACACGGTGCGGGCCAAGATCCGCGACATCGACCAGGCCGGTGATGTGCTCGATGAGGCCGTGGCCGCCGGTGGCGATGAGGTCACTGTCAGCGGATTGAATTTCTCGATCGAGGACGACGAGGAGCTGGTCAAGGCGGCCCGTGAGGTCGCCTGGAACGATGCTCAAAGCAAGGCCGAGCAGCTCGCCGAGCTCTCCGGTCAGACTCTGGGCAAGGCCACGTCGATAGTGGAGACGGTCAGCCGGGCGCCAGTCCCGGTTGCGTTCGACTCCGTGGGCGGCGCGGCCGAACAAGCCGTGTCGACACCCATCGAGCCGGGCACGGCGTCGGTCACCATCACCATCCAGGTCCAATTCGCGCTGGAGAGCTGACCGTGGCGTGGGTCCCAACGGCGAAACCGCCGCCGGGACTTGAACCGCAGGCGTCAGACCACGACACTTGGACCGATCAGGCACTTCCTCAACACTTACGACTGGTCGAGACCCGAGCTCCAGGAGATGCTGGACGACGCCCGTGCCCTGAAGGAGTCGCCGCTGGGTGACGATCTCGCCGGGAAGACGATCGCCCTCCTCTTCCTCAACAACTCTCTCCGCACACGCACCTCGTTCGACGTCGGCGCCTATCAGCTCGGCGGCCACGCCGTGGTGTTGAGCCCGTCGGGCGGCATGTGGCCACTCGAATTCGAGAAGGACGCGGTGATGCTGGGCGAGGCCGAGGAGCACGTCAAGGAGGCGGCCAAGGTGCTCTCCCGCTACTGCGACCTCATCGGCATCAGGGCGTTCCCCAAGTTCGAGAACTGGGAGGAGGACCGCAAGGACCTCATCCTCAACGCCTTCGCCGAGCACTCCGAGGTCCCGGTCATCAACATGGAGACCATCACCCATCCCTGCCAGGAGATGGCCTTGGCCATGGCGCTCCAGGAGCAGATCGGGGATCTCGACGGCAAGAAGTTCCTGCTGACCTGGAGCTATCACCCCAAGCCGCTGAACACGGCCGTGGCCAACTCGGCGCTCGTCATGGCCGCCAAGTTCGGTATGGACGTCACGCTGCTCTGCCCGACCGACGAGTACGTCCTCGATCAGCGCTACATCGACATCGCGACGTCCGACACCGCATCGAACGGCCACAGCCTGACCGTCACCCACGACATCGACGTGGCTTACGCCGGCGCCGATGTGGTCTATGCCAAGAGCTGGGGCGCACTCCCCTATTTCGGGCGCTGGGCGGAGGAAAAGCCGCTGCGTGACCGTTACCGGCATTTCATCGTGGACGAGGCGAAGATGGCGAGGACTGACGGCGCCCTCGTGTCGCACTGCCTGCCGATGCGAAGGAACGTGATCATGAGCGACGGCGTCTTCGACGGGCCCAGTTGCATCGCCTACCAGGAGGCCGAGAACAGGCTTCACGTCCAAAAGGCGATCATGAGACGGCTGGTGAGGGATGCCTGACACCCGCCGCACCGTCGTCCAGCTGCTGTCCAACATCAGTGACGGCAAGGAAGTCCACTTCTACCTGCAGCGCTTCTCCGAGCTGGAGCGCACCCGTTTCGCCGTGATCAAGATCGGCGGCGCGATCCTGCGCGACCGTCTCGACGAGACCGCGGCCGCCCTGGCCCTCCTCCACACGGTGGGTCTCACACCCATCGTCATCCATGGTGGCGGCCCCCAGCTGGACGAGAAGCTGGCACGAGACGGCATCGCCAGCGAAAGGCTCGACGGGCTGCGCGTCACCACACCCGAAGTGCTCGACACGGCCCGTGAGGTGTTCACCGAGCAGAACATCCGACTGGTCGAGGCCATCAGGGCAGAAGGCGTCGACGCCCACGGCCTCACCCAGGGCGTCTTCGACGCCGAGTTCGTCGACTCCGACAAGTACGGGCTGGTGGGCGAGCCGACCAGTGTGCACCTCGACCTGCTCCGGTCGATCGTGCGGTCCGGGGCCATCCCGATCCTCACCTGCCTCGGTGTCGCTCCCGGCGGGCAGATGGTGAACATCAACGCGGATGCCGCCACCCGCATACTCGTCCACGAGGTCCAGCCGATGAAGATCATCTTCCTCGTCGACTCGGGTGGGCTCCTCGACCAGCAGGGGGAGGTCATCCAGTGGATCAACCTCGCCACCGACTACGACACTCTCATCGCCGAGGACTGGGTGCATTCGGGGATGCTTCTCAAGCTCGCCGAGATCAAGCGTCTCCTCGACGACGCCCCCCTCACCACTTCCGTCTCCATCACGACGCCTTCGGGTCTGACCAGGGAGCTGTTCACCCACAGCGGAGATGGGACGCTGGTGCGGAAGGGCGAGCAGATCCAAAGGCTCTCTGAGAAGGACGAAATCGACGAGGAGCGTCTCGTCGACCTCATCGAGACGGCGTTCGACCAGCCGCTCGCATCCCGATGGTGGGACGGGGTCGACCTGCTGGCGGCTTACGTCACGGAGAGCTACCGGGCGGCGGCGGTGATCGCCGAGCTCGACGAGTTCGCCTACCTCGACAAGTTCGCCATCGTCGAGTCGGCCCGGGGCGAAGGGCTCGCTCGCACCGTATGGGATCACATGGTGCGGGATTTCCCCAACATCGTTTGGCGGTCACGCGCCGACAATCAGTTCAACGCCTTCTACGAGAAGGAGTGCGACGGCCAGGTGAAGGCCGGCAAGTGGACGGTCTTCTGGAAGGGAGTCGATGACTTCGAGGTCATCGGACGCGCAGTCAAGAGACTGTCCGAGATGCCGGCAGCGTTCGGGGACACCGATGAGTGAGATGTACCGCGTAGGGGTCATCGGCGCCCGCGGCCACACCGGGGCCGAGCTCACCCGTTTGCTCTCAGCACACCCCAGTGCCGAGGTGGTCCTCGCCGGCTCTCGTGAGCTGGCTGGCCGGCCGGTCCCGTCGATCGACGGCCTCGTGTTCGAGTCACTCTCCCCTGAGGAGGTTTCCGGGCGCGACCTCCACGCCGTGTTCATGGCGCTCCCCAACGGTGTGGGCGGGCCATGGACCGATGCGTTGTCGCCCGACACCGTCGTAGTGGACATCTCGGCAGACCACCGCTTCGACGAGTGGGTCTACGGGCTGCCCGAGCTCAACCGCGAGAAGATCGCCGGGGCCCGCCGCATCGCCAACCCTGGTTGCTACGCCACGGTGATACAGCTCACCGTCGGCCCGTTCCTGGACGACCTCGACGGGGTGCCGAGCGTCTTCGGCGTCTCCGGGTACTCGGGGGCCGGAACAACCCCTTCGCCACGCAACGACCCCGAGAACCTGCGGGACAACCTCATCCCCTATTCGCTCAGTGGCCACATCCACGAGCGGGAGGCGACCCGCCACCTGGGGCACCCGGTCAGGTTCATGCCCCATGTCCACCCCGCCTTTCGCGGCCTGCTGGTGACGGCCAACATCCCACTCGCCGCCCCCCTGTCCGCTGACGAGGCGCTGCAACGGCTCGCCACCACCTACGCCGACGAGCCGCTGATCGAGGTCAGGGACGACATGCCGACACTGCGGGATGGGAGCGAGCTGACCGGCGTCATCATCGGTGGTGTCACGTCGAACGATGAGAGCCCTGCACTCGCCGTGGTCGCAGTGGAGGACAACCTGCTCAAGGGTGCCGCGGTGCAGGCAGTACAGAACCTGAATCTGGCGCTCGGCCTGCCCGAGCTCTCCGGAATCCTCTGAACGCTAGGCCCCTCGGCCAATCACTTCGTCTCTGGCGCTTGATGCGCAACCCGATAGCCATGTAGATCAAACCCATGGCGACCATGAAAGCCATGAAAGGGTCGATCGCCAGCATCAGTGCGATGCCGGCGCCGGTGAACACAACGCTCATGGTCAGCCATTGATCGCCGCTCATCTCCTGAGCAGCGGTTCCCCCGGTCTTGCGTGGGCGGACCATCACCAGAACGCCCAAGCCGATGGTCGTCAACAGCCCAACACCGATGCCGACCAGAATCCAGATCCCGCCGCCATCCATGATGCGACCGTATGGAGCCGACACCGGATCGTCTAAGGGATTAGGTCCCGGCCGGGAACGACGAGGATTGGCGTAGCTAGCTTGTCGCCGATGACCTTCACCGCAGTCGAACTGATCGAGACGAAGCGTGACGGGGGCACGTTGAGCTCCGACGCGATCGAGTGGCTGATCGGCGCATTCACCGACGGAACCGTCCCCGACTATCAGATGTCGGCAATGGCCATGGCGATTCTCTTCAACGGGATGAGCCCCGAGGAGCTTGCCGTCTGGACGCGGGCCATGCTCGAGTCCGGCGATGTCATGGACTTCTCCGACATCCCGGCACGCAAGGTCGACAAACACTCGACCGGTGGTGTTGGCGACAAGATCTCCATTCCGCTCGCTCCGCTCGTGGCCGCATGCGGAGTTGCCGTCCCCATGATGTCGGGCCGTGGACTGGGCCACACCGGTGGCACTCTCGACAAGCTGGAATCGATCCCGGGCTTCGTCACCGAACTCGACACGCAGCGCTTCCGGGAGATCCTCACGAAGCATGGCCTGGTTCTCGCCGGGCAATCGGGCGAGTTGGCGCCCGCGGACCAGAAGCTGTACGCATTGCGCGACGTGAGCGGCACGGTCCCGTCGATCCCGCTCATCGCCAGCTCGATCATGTCGAAGAAGATGGCCGAGGGTCTCGATGGCCTTCTCCTCGACGTCAAGACCGGCTCCGGGGCACTCATGAAAAGGATCGAGCGTTCACGGGAGCTGGCGCGAACGATGGTTGGCATCGGCGAGTCATACGGGGTCAACACGATCGCGTTCATCACGTCGATGGAGCAGCCGCTGGGCACCGAAGTGGGAAACGCCAACGAGATCAAGGAATCGATCGACGTGCTCCGTGGCGAGGGGCCGGATGACGTCACCGAACTGATCCTGGAGTTCGCCGAGGCCATGCTCATTCTCGGGGGCATCGACTCGCCTCGGGACCGGCTGGACCGGGCGATCGCATCCGGGGCGGCTTTGGACAAGCTCATCGAGGTCACGATCGCCCATGGGGGCGATCCCAGAGTGATCGAAGATCCATCTCTCCTGGCCAGAGCCCCACAGGAGGCAGTGGTCGCTGCTCCCTACGACGGATACGTGACCCGGTGTGACGCCCTCACCATCGGCGCAGCCTCGGTGAGGCTGGGCGCGGGTCGCGCTGAGAAGGACGACATCATCGACCCCGGTGTGGGCGTCAGCGTCAAGGCCAAGATGGGAGACCTGGTCACGGCCGGTGACGCTCTGGCGGTGGTGAGGTACACCGACGAGTCACGTTGGGTAGCGCAACGGCACAATCTGGCGTCCGCTTGGGAGATCTCCATCGAGCAGGTGCAGCCGCCGCGTCTGGTGGTCGAGCGGATCAACGCCACCTCTTTTTGAGCGAAGACTCATAGTTTGCGATCCGGTTACCATCGCCGACGCTCGTTACAAGGAGAAATGGAATGAAGGTCGTCGTCTGCGTGAAGCAGATCCCCGACCCGGCAACCCCGTACACCCTCGAGGAGGGCACCAACTGGCTGGTCAGGCCATCGGAGCAGGTCCTCGATGACACCGACCGCTACGGGGTGGAGATGGGTCTGCAACTCGCACAGGCAAACGAGGGCACGGTGACGCTGGTCAGCATGGGGCCGACGGGGAACGCCCAGGGGATACGTCAGGCGCTGGCAATGGGTGCCGACAAGGCGGTGATCATCGAAGACGACGGTCTCCGCGGCTCCGACGCGCTGACGACGGCGCGGGTCCTGGCCAAAGCGATCGCCAACGAAGGGTTCGACCTGGTCATCGCAGGCACCGAGTCGACCGACGGGTATTCCGGTGTGGTCCCCCAGATGGTCGCCGAGCTGCTCGATGCCCCGGCGCTCACCTTCGCCACATCGGTGGAGACCAACGGCTCGGAGATCACCATCCACCGCCAGACGGCCGACGGCTACGACGTGGTGGCCGCACAGATGCCTGCGGTGGTGACCGTGACAGCGGGCGTGGTCGAGCCCCGTTACCCGACGTTCAAGGGGATCATGGACGCCAAGAAGAAGCCCGTCGACACGGTGTCGACGACCGACCTCGGGGTGGAGATGTCGATCACCCAGACGGTCGTCTCGGTCACGGAAGCGCCCGAGCGGGCCTCCGGCCGCAAGATCGAGGACGAGGGGCAGGCCTTCCAGGAGATCATCTCGCTTCTCGAAGAGAGGAAGGTGATCTGAATGGCCACCATCTGGGTCTTCGTCGAGGAGTCCAACGGTGCTCCCTCTCCGCTGGGGCTCGAGCTGCTCACCAAGGCGCGCACTCTCGGTGATGTGACCGCCATCTACCTGGGCGCCGGAAGCGACGAGGGGTTTGCCACTCTCGGCGACCACGGCGCAGCCAACGTGCTGCATGCCGATCCCGGCAGTCGTCTTCCGTCGGCACCGATTGCATCCGCTCTCGCCGAGCGAGCCGGGGCCGACTCCCCGGATCTCATCCTCTTCGGCCAGGCATACAGCGACCGGGACATCGCCGGCCGCCTGTCCGCCAGACTGGGGCTCGGCGTCCTGTCCAACGCATCGGACGTTCGTCTCACCGACGACGGTGTGGAGACCGACCACGAGATACTTGGCGGAGCCCAGGTGGCCACCGCGGCGATGACCGCCCGCCCTTCGATAGTGCTGGTGAGGCCGAAGTCGTTCACCGCGGAGCCTGCCGGTGGCGCCGCCCCGTCGGTGACGTCACTGGAGTTGGCGGACGCCGGACCGTCCGAAGCCTCCATCAC